>CAJMOT010000046.1 GCA_905214995.1 uncultured bacterium
CCGCCCTGCCGCTCGCGCCCGCGCCGAAAATCGCGGCGTCGGCTCCGCCCGCGAGGGCCCTTATCTTTTCGAATTTCCCCGCGCTTTCCATTACCTGATTTTGAGCGTTGCCAACCCCGCGAGCGCAAAGATCAGCGATAGAATCCAGAAGCGTATGACGACTTTCGTCTCCTTCCATCCCTTAATCTCAAAGTGGTGGTGTATGGGCGACATCAAAAATATCCTTTTGCCGGTCGTCTTGTAGGATGCGACTTGCAGTATCACGCTCATGGCTTCGATTACGAATATCCCTCCGACGATTACGAGCGTGAACGGCTGGAGCGACATGAAGGCGGTTATCCCGATGAGCCCGCCGAGCGCGAGAGAGCCGGTGTCGCCCATGAACACTTCCGCGGGGTGGGCGTTGTACCACAAAAAGGCCATCGACGCCCCGAGCAGGGCGCAGCACACGACGGTCATTTCGCCGGAGCCCGGAATGTAGCGCAGAAATAGGTACTCGGCTGCGATAGAGTTTCCGGCGACATACGTGAACACGGCGTAGGCGAGGGCGGCGGAGACGGTGCAGCCGATGGCGAGCCCGTCTATGCCGTCGGTCAGGTTGATGGCGTTGCTCGACCCCGCAAGCACGAGGAACATGAAGGCGAACATGAACCACAGCGGCATGCACGAAACCAGCGGATACTTCATAAACGGTATCCAGAGCTCGCGCATTATGGAGGAGTATTCGGGGGAGAAAGAGAGTATCGCGCAGGCGGCGAGCGTCACAGCCGCCTGAACCGCGAGCTTCATTTTCCCCGACACCCCCTTGGGGTTTTTCTTGACGATTTTGAGGTAGTCGTCGGCGAACCCGAGAGCCGTGAGCGCCGAGTACACGAGCAGCGCGGTAAATACGAGCGCGTTCATTCGCGCGAAGAGCACGCTCGACAGCGCGACCGCCGCGAATATGATAACCCCGCCCATCGTCGGGGTTCCCTTTTTGGATTCGTGCAGTTCGGCGAGCCTTCCGACCTCCTCCTTCGTCCGGAAGCTCTGCCCGAATTTTATGGCGCGCAAAACCCTTATGGCGCAGGGCGCCGAAGCCATGGCGACAAAAAACGCCAGCGCCGCCGCGCACGCGCACCTGAACGAAAGGTATTTGAAGAGGCGCAGCGGCCCGAAGTACGACTCAAAATCCGCGAGGTCGAAGAGCATTAGATGGTGTCCCTTTCGTCTTCGTCGTCTTCGTTTTCGTCCGCGATTTCGCCGTCGGAATCTTCGTCGTCGCCGAAATCTTCCCCGTCTTCAAACTCGTTCGCGCCCCCGTCGTCCCCGTCTGCTGAAAGCTCTGGTTCGGTTTCGGGCTCTTCCGGCTCCAGTTCGGGTTCATTCCGGCGCGATCCCTCGGAATCGAGGGCGGCGAGCGCGGCGGCGGGCAGGGCGTTTTCGAGCTCGCACACGCGGCTGCCCTTGGCGAACACCGCTCCCTTGAAGGACGCCACGAAATCTTTCGCCGAGGCGGAGTCCGCAAATATCTCTATCGCCTCTTCCGGCCACTGGGATTCGACCATTCCGAGCTTGTAGGTTTCGGCGTTTTCGCCGACGAGCGCCGCCCTGTCGCCCGCGCGGTAGGGCAGGTTGAAGCCTATCTCCTTGTGGTGGCGGTGCGCGGCGAGCCCCAGCTCCGCCATGGAGCCGAGCAGGAAGAGCCGCGGCGCGCCGCCGTCGGAAATTTTCAGGAAGTGCGCGAGGGCGTCTTTCATCGAAGTGGGGGAGGCGTTGTAGCAGTCCACGTAATAGAGGCTTTCGCCGGCGGAGGCGCAGAGCCCGCGCATGGGCAGCGGCGCAAAAGTTTCGGCGGCGACGGCGATCTGCTCCTCCCGCGCGCCGAGCATCAGCGCGGCGGCTATGGCGAGCATCGCGTTTTCGGTCATTCCCTGCGTCATCCTGCCGATCTCAAAGAAATATTCCGAACCCCCCTCGACGCACATGTCGACCCCGACGCTTTCGCCGCGCTCGGAGAGAGAGTACCTGAACACGAGGTCGGCCTTTATGTCGGGGGCGTCGGCTTTGGCGACTATCGCCTTTTTGCATTTGAGCTCGTCGAAGGATTTCCAGCTCAAAAGGTTGGAGTGCATAAGGCACCAGCCGCCGTTGGCGGCGTTGGCGGGGAGAATGGCCTTTTCTTTTGCGACGTTGGCGATCTCGCCGAACTTTTCGAGGTGCGAGAGCCCTACATTGGTTATTATCGCTATGTCCGGCGAAATTATTTCGGCGAGCTCCCTCATTTGCCCGGGCGCGGCGACGCCCGCCTCTATTATCGCGCACTGGTTCTGGCGCAGGTCGATTTTTGTGACGGTGAGCGGCACGCCGATTTCGTTGTTGAAATTCTTTTCCGTGACGAGCGGATTCTTCCACGCCACGAGCCGCGCGAGCATCTCCTTGGCGGAGGTCTTGCCGCAGGAGCCGGTTATCCCCACGACGGGGTTTTCAAACCTGAGCCTGTGGAATTTCGCGATAGACTGGAAAGCTTTCAGGGCGTCCTTTACGACTAGCACGGGGACGGGGAGGTCGAGGGGCCTTTCGGCTATCACCGCGCTCGCGCCGTTTTCGACCGCGCTCCGGGCGAAGTCGCAGCCGTCGCGCCCGCCTTTGAGGGCGACGAAGGCGAAGTCCTTTTCCATCTTTCTGCTGTCGGCGGAGAATCCGCGGATGTCGGTTTTGCGGGCCGAGCCTTCGGGCATTTTCCACGCGCCGCCCGTCCAGAGGCGCAAGTCGTCGAATTTGTAGAATGGCATGTCAAACGAGTCCTTTGAGGTTAAGGAGCTCTTCGGCGACGCGCTTGTCGTCGAAGGGGATTATGGTGTCTCCGAGTTCCTGGAAAGTTTCGTGGCCCTTGCCGGCTATGAGTATGCAGTCGCCTTTGGCCGCGCAGTCGATGGCGAGGTTTATCGCCCTGCGGCGGTCTTCCACGAACGCTATGCGGGCGGGATCCATCACGCCCTCTTTCATGTCGCCGAATATGCGCGCAAGCGGCTCTCCGCGCGGGTTGTCGGAGGTCGCCCACGCGATGTCGGCGTATTCCTGCACGACTTTCGTCATCTTGGCCCTCTTCGACCTGTCGCGCTTCCCGCCGCAGCCGAACACCACGAGCAGCCGGTTCTTGACGACTTTTCTGAGCATCGAGAGCCCGTTTTTGAGGGCGTCGTCGGTGTGGGCGTAGTCGACGAATATGTCGAAGTCGGCGGGGCCGGAAACCTTTTGCATTCTCCCCGGGACGCCGCGGAAATTTTTCAGCGCCTCGACCGCCTTTCCGACGTCTCCGCCGGAGGCGTATGTCATGGCGAGGGCGGCGAGCGCGTTCGAGACGTTGTAGTGGCCCGGCATTCTTATGGAGGCTTTCGCCCTCCCGCCCGGCCAGACGAGCTCAAATTCGGAGAGTCCCGGCAGCAGTTTGAGATTTTCGGCGCGGATTTGCGCGTCGGCGGATTCTATCCCGAAGCTCGCCAGGCGCACGGACGGGTCGAGGCGTTCGGCGATTCGCCTGCCGTAGGGGTCGTCGAAATTTATGACGGCGTTTTTGGGCAGCGACCCGAGCCCGCCCGTGAACATGGACGCCTTCGTCTCAAAGTAGGACTCCATCGTCTTGTGGTAGTCCATGTGGTCCTGCGTGAGGTTGAGGAAGCACGCGCAGTCCAAATGGACGCCGTTGGCGCGCTTTTGCGCTATGGCGTGCGAGCTGATTTCCATCGCCGCGGCCTTGCAGGAGCAGTTGCGCATCTGGCTGAGCATCGCGTGGAGCTCGAGCGCGTCGGGGGTAGTGCGGCTTGCGGGCAGGCATCTGCCGCCGAGGTCGTAGTGTATGGTGCCGATTACGCCGCACTTTTGCCCCGAGGCGTTGAGGATAGCCTGGAGCATCCAGGTGACGCTCGTCTTGCCGTTCGTGCCTGTGACGCCGAAAGTTTTCAGAGACTCGTCGGGGCTGGCGTAAAAGCTCTTCGCGGCGGCGGGGAGGGCGGCGGGCATGCTCTCCACCTGAATCCACGCCGCGGGGAAGTACTTGGGACAGGGCTTTTCGGAGACTACCGCAACCGCCCCCCTGTGGGCCGCCTCCTCGACGAATATGTTTCCGTCGGTCGTAAACCCGCTTACGGCAAAGAACGCCGACGAGGGCGCGACCCTGCGGCTGTCCGCAATGAGGCTTTTTATCTCGGCGCTTTTGTCGCCCGTTATTTTGACGGCTTTTACCGCCCTGGCGAGGTCTTCGGCGGTGTAGGCCGGCCTGCCGCCCTCGCCGCCCGCGAAGGCGAGCGCGCCGAACCGGTTGCGCGCCCCGCAGAGGCAAATGAGACTGTCCAAATTTGAAAAACCTATCATAAAATTTACAAGCCTTTCCAGGCCACCTTCTTTTCGAATTCCTCGTCCGTCTGTATCCCGAGGTATTTCGCCGCCTGTTCTGCGAGCTCCCTGAACGCGGGGGCGGCGACTACGCCGCCGTATCCGACGCCCTTCATCTTGGGGGAATCCACGACTACCGTTATCAGAAGCCTCGGCCTCTGGGCGGGGAAAAATCCGGTGAACGAGGCCACGTGCCGGCGCGTGCTGTACGCCCCGTTTATTATTTTTTGCGACGTGCCCGTCTTGCCCGCCACCTTGAATCCCTTCAATTGCGCCCTGCGCGCGGTGCCGTCGTCGCTGACGACCTCCGAGAGCATTTCGCCCATGAGGGCGGCTATTTTCGCCGAAACCACCCGCCTGACTCCGCGCGGGGGATAGAGGATTTTTGTCTCTCCGTCCGAATCGTACACCCTGCGCACGAGCTGCGGCTGCATGTATATGCCCTGGTTTGCGATTACCCCCATGGCGCAGTGGACTTGCAGGGGCGTCGCGGCGACGGCGTGGCCCATCGGCAGGCGCGTTATCGTCAGCCCGTCCCACTCGGAGACCTTGCGGAGGGTTCCCGCGATTTCGCCGGTGAGCCCTATGTCGGTTTTCTTTCCGTACCCGAACGCGCTCGCGTAGTCGTATAGGGTTTTTTCGCCGATTATCATGCCGAGCTGCGCGGAGCCCTTGTTGCTGCTCTTTCTCACTATGTCGCGCACGGTGAGCGTTCCCATGGGGTGCGCCTCTTTGGGCAGGCGCAGCGCCTTGCCCTTGTACATGGCCGTCTGGGCGTTGCAGTCGAACTTGTCCTCGGGTCCGACCGCGCCCTCGTTGAGCGCCGCGGAGACGGGGACGATTTTGAACGTGGAGCCGGGCTCATACTGGTCGGAAATCGCGCGGTTGCGCAGGGCGTCCTGCCCGAATTTGTTGAAGTCGTTGGGGTCGAAGTCGGGGGAGCTCGCCATTGCGAGGATGTAGCCGGTGGACGGGTCGCTAACTATTATCGAGGCGAAGTCCGGATTGTATTCGCGCGCGATTTTCGCGAGCTGTCTTTGCGCCATCTCCTGGATTGCGGAGTCTATCGTCAGCTGCACGTTCAGACCGTCCGCGGGCTTGACCTTCCTTTCGCGGAACTCGGGGCGCTCCCTCCGCCTGCCGTCGCGCTCGGTCTCTATCCAGCCGTCCTGCCCGCGCATGTAGAAGTCGAATTGCTTCTCTATCCCCATGACGGGCGAAAATTCGCGGTTGACGAATCCGACCGCGTGCGAGGCGAGCCTTCCCTGGGGATACGCGCGCACGTATTTCCTGTTGCCGTATATGCCCTTGATTTTGAGCGACGCTATCCTCTCGTAGACGGGTTCGGGCAGGGAGTCGGCGAGCTTCTCCCAGCGGCGAGGTTCGGAGTTTTTCGGCGAGCATTTCTCCGCGAGCTCTTCGTGCGCCATGGAGAGCAGGGAGGCGGCGGTTTTGAGTTTTTCGAGGTTTTCGGGAGTTGGCTTGAAGTCGATTTGGTCGACTCCGAGGTCTATAACGGGGCGGCTTGTGGCCATTATGTTGCCGCGGGAGTCGGTGATGTCGCCGCGGCGCGCCTTTATGACGTCAAGCCTGTTGCGCGCCTTTTCGGTTGCCTCGGCGCTCTCGGGGCCGCGCACGACGTGCAGAAAGTAAAGCCTGCATGCGACGGCGCAAAAGAGAAGCGCGACGGCGGAGGCGACGAAAGCGAACCGTTTCGGCGATATGAATATGGACGAAGCCGACGACTGCCTTCTCCTTCTCATTTCGCGGTTTCTTCGGGCGTCCTGAACGACAGCACGCCGTTTTCGCGGAATTCAACCCTTCCGCCGTCAAAGTTTTCGTATGCCCACACGATCCCCTTTTCGGAGGGCTGCCCCATTCTCCCCGCGCGGATTGAGAGGACTGAGGGGCTCTCCTGCCTGGCGATTTTCACCGAGAGCTCCTCGTTGTCGCGGCGCAGGCGCGAGATTTCCAGCTCGTTCAGGCGGACCGCGTTGGCTATTTCGACCTTGCGCTGGCGTTCGAGCGAAATGGCGAATGCGCCGGCGGTTCCCGTCATTGCGAGAGCCGCCGCGAGGACGGCAATTATTTTCTTTTCGAGACGCGCTTCGCCCATGGTCAGTCCTTCCTGATTGCCCGCAGCTTCGCGCTGCGGCTTCTCGGGTTTTCCGCGGTTTCGGCTTCGGACGGGACGGCCGGTTTGCGCGTGAGCGGCGTGGCGAGTTTCACCCTGTCCTGCGCGAAAGATCGGTCGTGCCTGTCCTCCGGCAGGCCCGCGAGTTTCTTGAAAAATCTCTTCACAATCCTGTCTTCGAGGGAGTGGAAGCTTATGGCCGCGAGAACCCCGCCGCGCGAGAGCAGCCCGAATGCGTCGGGAAGGGCGCGGGAAATCTCGCCGAGCTCGTCGTTGACGGCTATGCGCAGCGCCTGAAAAGCGCGGGTGGCGGGATGGATTTTTTCGCGGTTTTGGCGGGGGAGGGCGCTTTCCACGGCTTTCGCGAGGTCGAGCGTCGTCTTGAGCTCGCCCGATTCGGCGGCGGACTTTATCGCGCGCGCGACTTTCGCAAAAGCCCGCTCCTGCCCGTATTCGCGCAAAATTTTGGCGAGCTCGAACTCCGCAAGCGAGTTTATGAGATCGAGCGCGGTGGGCCCTTTGGAGGAGTCCATTCGCATGTCGAGCGGCCCCGCGCGCATGAGCGAGAAGCCGCGCCCGGCCTCGTCGAGCTGGAAGGAGGATACGCCGAAATCAAAGAGGATTCCGGCGTATCCGTTTTCGGTTTGCAGCTTGCAAATTTCTGAAAAATTTGCGCGTACGAAGCGGAAGCGGCCGGGGAAGAGCCTTTTCAGCTCCTCCGCGCGCGCGACGGCGGACGGGTCGCGGTCGACGGCGGTCACCCGGCAGTCCGCGCTTTCGAGAATCGCGCGCGTGTGGCCGCCGCCCCCAAAAGTGCAGTCGAGGTATTCCAATCCGTCCTTGGGCGACAAAATCTCGACAGCCTCTTTCAGCATCACGGGGCGGTGCCCGCGACGTTCCGCGCAATTTTGGAGGCTGTCATATTTCGGATTGGTCATTTTCGATTTTGCGCCCGCAGGGCGCCCTGAAAACCACAGAATTTCGCCCCCGTTTGCGTGGGTAGTAGCCCGGGCGTTTTATCGCGCGGGCGGCGGGTTCGATGGTCTTCATATGAAATTGTTATAGGCCGAGTTCTTCGAGCAGCGCCACCTCGTCCTGTTCGGAGCTTTCCCCGAGCCACTTGGCGCGCGTTTCGGGATTCCAAATTTCAAAGGTCGCGCCCATCCCGACGAGGCATACGTCTTTGGCGATTCCCACATGGGAGAGTATGGTCTCGCCGAGCATTATTCTGCCCTGCTTGTCGCAGCCGAACGTGCAGCTTTTGCTCAGAAACTTCGACAGTGCTTTGCGCTTGGCGGGATTTGCCATGCTGATTTTTGAAATTTTGGAGTGCAGATCGGCGATCATCTGCGGCGGCATTACCGAAATCGACCCGTAAGTGGTCGGAATCGCAAGATACGAGTTTTCCGCCTCGTCCCCCTTGAACCTCCATTTGGCGGGTATGGTTACGCGCCTTTTCTCGTCGAGCTGTTTGGAAAACTCGCCCGCGTAGAAATTGGGTTCTGTCGAGATTTCAGACATGCTTTTATTTCTTCGCCATTTTCTGCCATTTTTACCCACTTATTGCCACTGTCAACTGTTTTTTTGGAATTTTTGGAATGAAAGTTCCAAATTCTCCGTCAACTTGCGTTTTTGCGGATGGAAATTTGTCCGGAGCGCCCGGCGCGAAAAATTTTTCCTGCGTAAATTGGTTATTTTCAATATAATAAATTGTATATTAATATTATTGGGAGCCTTTTGCGCTTGTGAATTTTGTCAATATTATGGAAATTAAAGCCGTCCGCATAATTTCCCTCTTGGGAACTCGAAAACGCATGGGAAGGGGCTGGCGTTTCCGGCTCTATTTTTCCGGAGATTCTCGTCCTGAAAAAGCGCAGGCGGGCGAGGCTCCGGCGCGTGTTTTTTTCGCCTCCCGCGTTGCCCTATCCTCTGCGCGGAACAATGAAGCCAGGGGAAAGGGGCGTTTTGCGCCTTAAAATTTTCCGATTTGCGCCTTTTTCTCATTTGTGCGATTCTTACACGCAAAATCCCTTTTGCGCCCTCAATTTTGCGTCGAGGCGCGTGGCGGGGAAGGCGGACGCAATCAAATAAATTGCCGAAACTCCAAAAGGTTTCGCCAAATCCCCAACCCGTTTAATTTTCGAGGGCTTAAATTGGGGCGGCGATTCGCGGCGATAAGCCTGGAATTGCGGGGAGAAACAAAAAATCCGACCCCGAAATGGGATCGGATATGAAAAAATTAGCAATGCAAGCGTTAGCGGCAGTCGGAGATTTTTCCGGCGACGGCGGCCGCCGCGGCCATGCGGGGGCTCATCAGCACGGTGCGGCCCGTCGGGCTGCCCTGCCTGCCCTTGAAGTTGCGGTTGGAGGTCGAGGCGCAGAGCTGGTCGCCGACGAGCTTGTCGGCGTTCATCGCAAGGCACATCGAACACCCCGCCTGGCGCCATTCAAAGCCGGCGTCGCGGAAGATTTTGTCGAGCCCCTTTTCGCGCGCGATTTTGTCGACTATCTGCGAGCCCGGGACAGCGAGGGCCTTTACGTCGGCGGCGACCTTTTTGCCCTTCAAATATTCCGCCGCCTCCTCGAAGTCCGATAGCCTGCCGTTCGTGCAGGAGCCTATGAACACCACGTTTACGGGCGTTTCCGCAATCGGCTTTTCCGGCTCGAGCTTCATGTACGCGAGCGCGTCGGCGGCCTCCTTGCGCTGCGCGGGGTCGGAGAAAGATTCCGGAGAGGGGATTTTCTCGTCGATGAATATCGCCTGCGACGGGTTGACGCCCCACGTCACCGAGGGCTTTATGTCCGCGCCGTCGAAATTCACCACGTCGTCGTATTCGCATCCCTCGTCGGAGGCGACGGTTTTCCAGTATTCCACCGCCTTGTCGAACTCTTCGCCCTTCGGGGCGTATGGGCGGCCTTTGAGGTAGGCGAATGTCTTTTCGTCGGGGTTGACGTATCCTATGCGCGCTCCGCCTTCGATTGCCATGTTGCAGACCGTCATGCGGCCTTCCATCGACATGTCGTCGAATACTTTCCCTCCAAATTCGTAGGCGTAGCCGAGTCCACCGTTGACGCCGAGCCTGCGTATTATGTAGAGCGCGACATCCTTGGGGTAGACGCCCTTGGCGAGCTCTCCGCCGACGTTTATGCGGCGGACTTTGAGCTTTTTAAACGAGAGCGACTGGGTGGCGAGCACGTTGCGCACCTGGCTCGTCCCGATTCCGAAGGCTATCGCGCCGAACGCCCCGTGGGTCGCCGTGTGCGAGTCCCCGCAGGCGACGGTCATGCCGGGGTGGATTATCCCCTGCTCGGGCATCACGATGTGGATTATGCCCTGCGAGCCGGAAGAGGTGTCGAAAAATTTTATCCCGTAATCGGCGCAGTTCTTGCGTATGTGCCGGAGCATCTCGTACGCGCGCGCGTCGGCGTAGGGCTCCGAGCGGTCGTCGGTCGGAATGATGTGATCAACCGTCGCGAAAGTGCGCTCCGGATACTTGACGCCGAGGTTAAGGGAGCGGAGCATTCCGAATGCCTGGGGGCTGGTCACCTCGTGGAGCAGGTGCGCGCCCACCAGCAGGAGCGTCGAGCCGTCGGGGAGTTCCTTCACGGCGTGTTTTTGCCAGACTTTTTCGAATAGGTTCTTTTTCATGCTTTTTGCGGGCTTTCGGCTTTGAGCGCGCCCGCGCGCCGTTGCATTCGTCGTTTCCGCGCCCGCGTCGCAATAGGGAGCGCGCCGCGCGCGGGATGCCGTGCCCGCGCGCGGGTGAAAACCGCCGCTATTCGGCGAGCGACCCGTCGAGGTCGTCGTTCGAATAGACGTTCTGCACGTCTTCAAGGTCGTCGAGCGCCTCGGTGAGCTTCACGACTTTCCTCGCGATTTCGGGGTCGGTTATGGACACGAGATTGTTGGGTATCCACGCGAGCTCCGAGTCCTCCGTTTCGATTCCCGCCTTTTCGAGGGCAACTCCCACCTGCGCGAAGTTCGCGACGGGGCAGAGGATTTCAAAGTAGTCTCCGTTGTTTTTGATGTCTTCGGCGCCGGCGTCGAGCACGCAGTCCATAAGGGCGTCTTCGGTCGTCTTTTCGGCGCTGACGATGAACTGCCCCTGCTTTGTGAAATTGAACTGGAGCGCCCCGGGCGCGGCGAGGTTGCCGCCGTTTTTGGTGAAGGTGGAGCGCACGTCGCTTGCGGCGCGGTTTTTGTTGTCGGTGGTCACTTCCACTATTATGCCGATCCCGCCCGGGCCGTAGCCTTCGTAGAGGAGCTGTTCGTAAACCACGCCCGGGAGCTCTCCGGTGCCCTTTTTGATGGCCCTTTCGACGTTGTCTGCGGGCATGTTGGCGGCCTTCGCCTTCTGTATGACCATGCGCAGGCGCGCGTTGGTGGAGGGGTCTCCGCCGCCGTCTTTTGCCGCGAGGGTTAGATCTTTGCTAAGGGCGCTGAAAATCTTGCCTCTCTTGGCGTCGATAGCGGCCTTATGCCTTTTTGTTGTAGCCCATTTGCTGTGACCGGACATTTTTTTAATTTCTCCTTTTTAATTGCGGATTTTTTGTATCACATTTTCTCGTTTGTGGAAATCGAACCTAACGCTTGGGCGGCGTGGAGCGCCCGCCCGGGTTTTTTTTGCGGGGCTCGTAGAGAGTCCCTTTGAGCCTTTCGTCCTTGAGCTTTTTGCGCGCTTTGGCGGCGTCCTCGCGGGCGATTCTCAGGCGCTCTTTGAGCGGCAGCTTTTCAAACTCGGGGCCGCGCGCCATCTGGGCGGCCTGCGCCTGCTCCATGGCCTCCTGTATTCTCTGCATGAACCCGGGCTTGTCGCGCTTTTTGAGCACCACCTTGCTCGCCCCGCGGCGGACGATAATCGCCTGCAATATCCCTATCAGGCTCTGCACCGTCCAATAGAGGACGAGGCCCGACGGGAACGTGTAGAAGAACACGAGCATTATCACCGGCATCAGCTTGAAAATCCACGCCTGCGTCTTGTCAGTCGAGGGCGTCGGGGTGATGTGCATTTGCAGGAATGTCACCGCCGCGTTGATCAGCGGCAGCAGGTGCAGCGGTATTCCGAATACGGAGGGCAGGGCCTCGATGGTGTCGGGGCGCGCGAGGTCTTTTATCCAGAGGAAGTGCGCGAAGCGGATTTCGCACGAGGTCTGGAGCATGTAGTAAAGCCCTATGAAAATCGGCAGCTGTATGAAAATGGGCAGGCACCCCGCCAGCGGGTTTATCCCGTACTCGGAGTAGAGCTTCATGGTCTCCTGCTGCACTCTTTTCTGGTCGTCCTTGTACTTTTCGCGTATGGCTTTCAGGGGCTCCTGAAGCTTTGCCATGCGCTGGGCGGACTTTATCTGCACGGAGGTCAGCGGCCATATCACAGCCCTCACGATGATCGTCAGAATCACTATCGACCAGCCCCACCCCCAGTTCGGCGAGACCGCCGAGACCCACGAGTGTATCCAGTTCATCAGCCGCGAGAGCGGGCGGCTTACGAAGCCGAACCAGCCGTAGTTCATCACGTCTTCCTGCCCCGCGCCGAGCGAGTAGAGCCTGTCGAGCTCCTTGGGCCCGACGTAGTACGAGCCGCCGAGATTCCAGATCTCCCCGGGTTGGAGGGTTCCCGCCTCAAAGCCCATAAAGCCCGCGACGGCGTTGCGCATGTACTTGTTGGAGTCTTTGAGGTTTATCGCTATCGGTATTGCGTACCCGCCGTTGGAGGCGATTTTTTCGGGCGTAAACACCGCCGCGAAGAACTGGTTTTTGACGGCTCCCCAGACTATCGGGTAGAGGGAGAGCTTTTCAAAGTATTTCGCGCGGGTCTTGCCTATGCCCAGGAATCCCGACGAGTCCACGAACGACGAGGACTTCAGAAAGCGGCTTCCGTCGCCGTCGAAGAACGCCGCGGCAAGGTTCGTGCCGTAGACGTCGCTTTCGGTGGGCGGAACCGCGCCGAGGCAGATAAACGCCTCGCCTATGGGCTGCGGTTCGGAGGAGATGTTTTTTACGGAGGTCGCGGTTGCTATGGTGTAGGGGGCGGCGTCGATTCCGTCGGCCTTTACGAGCTGGTATTTGCGCGTGATGTCGAATTTGTTATCGATCCTCAGCCTGTACGTCACCGAATCCGCCGACGAGTCCACGAGCGCGAAAGATTTTTGTATGGGAACCGGTATTTCGCCCTCGTCCGGATTGAAGAACGAGAGCCCCATGGCGGGCACGCGGGCGTCGATGTCGTTGAATACGAACGGGTCTTTGGAGCCCTGCGCCTTGGGGTAGTCGCGCAGCTCCACATTCTTTATCGCCCCTCCCTTGTTCGTGAAATTTATGCGGATTTTATCGTTTTCGAGTGAGACGATTTTTTCGGGTATGTTTTCGTCGGGGGCGAAGGGCGACTGTTTGGGCGCTTTCCGGGCGGGAACGGCCTTCGCGGTTTCGGAGGGGGCCGCCATGCGCTCGGCGCGGGCCGCGCGCGCGCTTCTCTCCGCCGCGGCCTCCTTTACGGACGAATCGTACATGAAGTACATCGCCGCCATCAGGAGGAGTACCCCTATTACGGTGTTTTTCTTGTCCATTTTTGCAGTCGTCCGCGGCGGCTCGGCGCGGAGCTTTGTCTCGATTAAAAATTGTATTCGGTTCTTTTTAAGGAAGGATAGCGGGCAATCAATCTTTTTTTCGCCGTTATCGCGCGCCCGCGGCGATTTTCCGCGCGGGCTAAACCGCGGGAAAGCCCGCGCCGTTTTGCAGGAGGTTCTTGCGGATTTTGGCGCAAGCTGCGGCGGGAGTTGTCGGGCGTCCCAACCGTTGGCGGCCGCCCTAATCCACGCCGCCGCGCGGGGGAGGGGCGTTTATTCTGAACAGTCCCCGCAGGGAAAACTTTTCGGGGACGGGGTCGATTCCCCCGCGGCAGAGGGGGTTGCACCTGAGTATTCTGAAAAGCGCCATCAGGCACCCTTTCAGCGCGCCGTGCTTTTGTATTGCGTCGAGCGCGTAGTCGGAGCAAGTGGGATAAAACCGGCAGCCGGAACCCGGAAACGCGTGCAGAAGCGGCGAGACGGCGATCTGGTAAAACCTGACGCAAAGCCACGCGCAGGCCGCCGGCATTCCGCGCGGGATTTTCCTCTTTTGCGCGTTTTCCTCAAATCTTGGCATCGCGCTTTTGCGAGAGCGCCCGTCGGGCGGCTTTTGCGAATTTTGCCTCGAGCGCGCGGAAATCGAACTTTTCCCAGCCGCGGCGCATGAACACTATTATGTCGCACGCGGTTTCAAATTCCGGCGCGGTTTTGCGGAAAATTTCGCGGACTATCCGGCGGGCGCGGTTGCGCTCCGCGGCGCATCCTACCCTCCGGCCGGTGACCACCGCGAGCCTCGAGAAGCCCCTTTCGGGCGCCGGGCGCAGATAAAAGACGAAGGCGGAACAATCCGCCTTCGTAGAGTCAGCTTTGACAAGCTCAAAGTCTTTTGCCAAGCGCAGCCTGTTGATTTTTCCGAAGCGCACGGCTCTTTAAGCGCCTATTTCGTTACGAGGCGCTTGCGGCCCTTCTGCCTGCGGGCGGCGATAACCGAGCGTCCGCCGCGGGTTTGCATTCTGGCGCGCCATCCGCAGCGGCGCGCGCGCTTCAATTTTGAGGGTTTGTATGTGGGATTCATTGCAGTGTGTTCTCTCTTTGTGAAAAAATTGTTAAAGCCAATATACGCAATCCTTTTTTCGGGCGATGTCAACATTTTTGATTGTCCGCCGCGAGATTTTTCCGCCGACCGCGCTGTGGAAGGGGCGCGCCGCCGCACGGAAGGGGAAAAAATTCCTTGTCAACCGCGGGCGATTTTGAGATTTTGGCGGAATGGAAAAGGCAAAAATAGACATAGAATATGTCGCAAAACTCGCGCGAATCGAACTCACGGAGGATGAAAAGGCGACGTACTCTCGCCAGCTGGGGCAGATACTCGGGTATTTCGAGCGGCTTTCCAAAATCGACGTGTCGGGCGTTGAGCCCAGCGCCCACGCGCGCGCAGTTTACAACGTCATGCGCGACGATGTTGAAGAGCCGGCCATGCCGGTTTCCGAGGCGCTGATGAACGCGCCGAAAGCCCGCGACAACCAGATTTCCGTGCCGAAGGTCGTGGACGACGCTTAGGGTTAGGAAGGAAAAATTATTTCGCTTTTTTGAAATGGAACTTTATTACAAGACGATATCGGAGCTCGAGGCGCTCCTCGATTCGGGGGAGATTTCGGCGGTAGAGCTCGCGAGGGCCTTTATAGATAGAAAAAACGCGGTTGACGGCAGAGTCGGCGCGTTTCTGTCCTCCGACGAGGGCGGGCTTTTGGCGGCGGCGGCGGAGTCAGACGCCAGGCGCGCGCGCGGGCAAAAGCGCGGCGCGCTCGAGGGTATTCCCGTGGGCCTAAAAGACGTGCTCGCAGTGCGCGGGCAGAAGCTGACCTGCGCGAGCAAAATTCTCGAAAACTACGTCTCGCCCTACACGGCGTCGTCGCTCGAAAAGCTCGAGTCGCGCGGGGGTCTCT
>CAJMOT010000047.1 GCA_905214995.1 uncultured bacterium
GCCAAAATCGCGCGCGTTTTCGTCGGCGCCGCCGACCCGAACCCCGCCCACGCGGGGCGCGCGAAGGAGGTTTTGGAGTCGCGCGGAATCGGGTGCCGCTTCGGGATTCTCGAGCGCGAGTGCCGCAGCCTCAACTTCATATTCAACGAGTCGATAGTCTCGCGCCGCGCGGTCGTCGCGCTCAAATACGCCGCGTCCGCGGACGGGAAAATCGCCTCAAAGCGCGGAGAGAGAACGCGCATCACGGGCGCGGAGGCCGCCGCGGACGTTATGAAATGGCGCGCGCTCTTCCAGTCGATAGGCGTGGGATTCGGCACGCTCGCGTCCGACAACCCGCGCCTCACGTCGAGAATCGCGGGGAAAGCGGAAACCTGCGGAATCCGCCTGATATTCGACGCGAAGCTGAACCTCGCGCAAATTCCGGATCTCTCGAAATACGCCGCGTTTTCGGACAAATTCGCCGACCGCACGAGAATCGTCTGCGCGCTCGAATCGGACGCCGGCAGGGAAAGGCTTCTGGCGGAGCGCGGAGCGCGCGTTATGCGCATTCCCGCCGACTCGCGCTCGCCCGAATTTTGGGACCTGTTGAAAAAGGCCCTCTGGGAGGAGCGCGTTTCTTCGCTGTATTTGGAGGGCGGCGCCCTGGCCCTGCGCTCCTGCGCGGCGGCGAGAGCCGCGGAATTTGCGTTTGAATACGAAAACCCGTCGCTCGTTCTCGGCCCTTCCGCCCTCCCCGTCTGGGACGGCCCAAGGCCTTTCAGCTTTGAAGATCCGCAAGTTTTCGGCCTCGGGGCCGATAAGATGGTATTCGGCAAAATAAAATACGAATGAACCCCGAAACCGTCAGAAACTATTTCGACAACCCGCGCGTGGTCGCCGACTACGCCGCGGCCGCCGAGGGCGTCGGGCTCTGGAATTCCGAAAGAAAAGTCTTTGAAGAGTTCATTCCGCGCGGCGCAAGGATAATAGAGTTCGGCTGCGGCGCGGGCAGGATCGCTCTCGGCCTCTGGGAGCTCGGCTACCGCGACATCGCGGCGACGGATTTCGCGCCGAAGATGGCGGAGGCGGCGAAAAAAATATTCGCCCGCCGCGGGGCGAATATCCGGGCGTTCGCGCTCGACGCCTCCGACCCAAATCTTCCGGAGGAATCCTTCGGCGCGGCGGTATTCGGATTCAACGGGCTGATGCAGATACCGAAATCCGAGCGCAGGCGGCGCGCTATCCGCGCGATTTTCGGGATTCTAAAGCCCGGAGGGGTGTTCGTGTTCACCACCCACGACCGCGGGGCGAAGCGCAACGCGGCGTATTGGCTCTCCGAAAAGAAGCAGTGGGAAACGGGCTCGCAGCAGCCGGTTCTCGACGAGTTCGGAGACATATTCTACGAGGGCGACCACGGTGGAATCTACATACATTCGCCGTCGAGGGGCGAGGTCGAGCGCGCCCTTGCCGAAGCGGGGTTTGAAATCCTGCTGTCCAAGAACAGGCGCGAGATCTCCCCCGAGCCCCCCGCCGTCGAGGAATTTTCCGACGACTGCGTTTTCTGGTGCGCCCGCAAACCCGAATTTACCAAAAAATGAAAAAATTAGGCATATTGATAATGGCATTGGCTTCCGCAAACGCATTCGGCGCTCCGCGATTTGCCGCGGATCCCGCCTTAGAGGTGAAAACGCTCCCAAACTCGATGAAAATCGCGGTGATGAAAAATTCCGAGCCGCCGAACAGGGTTTCGATGAGGCTCCTGATAAGGAGGGGTTCCGCGCACGAGACGGAATCCGAAAGGGGGCTTGCGCACTTTCTCGAACACATGGCGTTCAACGGCACAAAGAGCTTTCCAGCGGGGGACATGGTTGAATATTTCCAGAGGCTCGGAATGGCGTTCGGAGCGGACACCAACGCGCACACGGGCTTCTCCGAGACAGTCTACAAGCTCGACATGCCGGAGGTGTCGGACAAGCTGCTGCGCGACGGCATGGCGCTGTTGCGCGACTACTGCGACGGAATGCTGCTCGAGCCCGAAGCCATCGGCAAGGAGCGCGGGGTTATCGTCGCCGAAATGAAGTCGCGCGACACGAACGAATACCGCAGGGCGGTAAAGGAAATCCGCCACTATTTCAAGAGCTCGGTATTCGGCGACAGAATGCCGATAGGCTTGGAAAGCGTCGTGAAAAGCGCGAAAAGGGAGGACTTCGAGGGCTTTTACAGGGCGTCTTACCGTCCTGAAAACGCGGTTCTCGTCGTGGTGGGAGACGTGGATCCCGCCGAAATTTTCGCGCTCGCGGAAAAGGCCTTCGCGTCGTTCGAGGGCGACAAAAACTCTCCCAACCGCGCCGACAGTTTCGGCGAGCTCGAAATCTCGGAGGAGGCAAAATCGCTCATCGACGGCGCGGAGCTCGACGCCGACAGCGTGTACGACCCGATAGAAAACTCGTCAAAATCCTACGCATCGGTGTCGGTATCAAAGCCCCTTTCGGGCCCCGATTCGCTCGAGCGGCGCATAGAGGACGCCCGCTTGCAGACAGCCCTCTATGCCGTCAACGCCAGATACCTCAGGGTGGCAGACACTCCGGGCTCGGGCGTGACGAACGGCTCGGCGGGCTCGTTCGACTTCTCCCGCTTCTGCCGCACCCTGATATTCAGCGCGGAGTCACCCGTCACGGAGCGCGCGCGGGCGCTCGTCGAAAATTTCAGGCAGCTGCTCGGCGTCCCAAACATCTCCGATGCGGAGCTTGACGCCGCCAAGAAAAAACTCTTCCGCCAGCTCGAGAGCGCGATAAGCTCAAAGACGACGCGCAACAACCGCGACCTGGCGAACGAAATCGTCTCCGCGTTTTCGGACGGCGTCGTATTCACGTCGCCGGAGGACGACCTCGAAATCGCAAAGGCCGCCCTCGACGGATTCTCGGCCCATGACGCCGCGGAGCTTTTGAAGCGCGAATTTTCCGGCGCAAAAATAAAGGTGTTCCTCTCCGACTCCGCGCGCGAAATCCCGCAGGCGGAGCTTGAAAAGGAGGTCGCCGCGGCGTTCGCGGAGGCGAAGGGCAGCCTGCACGACCCCGCGAAATTCGCGCCCTCGAAGCTCGAATTTTCAAAGTTCGCAGAGCCCGGGAAAATCGCGAAATCCTCCGACGTTGCGGAGCTCGGCATAAAAATGATCGAGTTTGAAAACGGCGTGCGGCTCAACGTGAAGCGCACCGATTTCCGCAAGGACGAAATCCGCGTGAAAATCTCCTTCGGCAACGGGCTGCTCGACATTCCCGAAGACAAGCCCGAATACTTCGCCGCCATCTACGCGCTCACGGCCGGCGGCACAAGATTCCAGAGCGCGGCGGAAATCGCCGCCGCACAGTACGCCATGAAAATGTCCGTGACGGCCGCAATCCAGGGCAACAGCTTCGAGATCTCCGCCTCGAGCGATCGCAAGAGCTTTGCCGACGCGCTTTCGCTTGCGGCGACAATGGTCTGCGACCCGGGGTTCAGGGCGGACGGGGAGGACTCCCTCCAAAAATTCGGCGAGGCGTTCTACCGCGACTACGCCGCAAACCCGTCCGCAAAAATGACGTTCGGCGCGCTGCGATTTTTAAAGTCGCCCGCATCGAAAATCCCGGGCTCGCACGAAAACTTCAAAAAGATAAAAATGCCGGAAATCGCCGCGTGGCTTTCCCCGATATTGAGGGAAGCGTACATGGAAATCTCCATAGTTGGCGACATTTCGGAGGGCGAGGCTGTCGCGGCGGTCGCGAAAACTTTCGGGACCCTGCCGCCGCACGAGAGGTCGAAGAAAAACCCGTTCGCCGAAATCGCGCGCGTTCCGGAGGGAGAGTCCGTGCCCCTCGAATACTTGACAAAGGACGAGCCGCGCTCCGTCGCCGCCAAGCTCTGGGTTTCGGGCGGAAGGCAGGACATGCGCAAAATGCGCGCGGCGAACGTGCTGTCGGGAGTGTTCGACGACGTGCTGCGCAAGGACGTGCGCGAGGCCGAGGGAAAGGTTTACAGCCCGTTCGCCTACAACAGCCCAAGCACCTGGATAAAGGGCTACGGGCTGCTCATAGGCGCAACGTTCGTCGCGCCCGAATACAACGCGGAGATACTCGGGCTCATAGAAAAATGCGCGCAAAAGACCGCAAAATCCATAACCGAGGACGAATTCGAACGCGCGAAAACCCCGATTTTGAAAGAAGTCGAGGCCAACATGAGAAAGAACTCCTACTGGCTCGATGCGGTGTTAAACCTCTGCCAGGCAAAGCCGCTCAACATCGAAATGGCGAAGACCGTCAAAAGCGGCTACGCGGAAGTCTCGCTTGAAGACGTGCGCGAGGCCGCGCGCGAAATTTTCGGCAAAAAGCCCTACGGCATATCGATAATGCCGAACGCCAAATCCGAGTAGCGCGCCGGCTCTCCGCGGCGGCGCGCCCCGACCTCCGGCCGCCGCCGTCTTTTTGCCCGATCCCCGATTTCCCGCGCGGGCGGCAATAAATAGTGTTGAAAAAGCCGGGCGAATTTGAGAGCCTGACCCGCAGCACAATGAACCCGAAATACAAACGCATCGTATTAAAGCTCAGCGGGGAGGCCCTGAAAAACGCCGCAACCGGCGAGCCCCTCGACTCCGCGATACTCAAAAATCTCGCGCTTTCCATAAAGGAAATACGCTCGCTGGGCGTGCAGATATGCCTGGTCGTGGGCGGAGGCAACATTTTCCGCGGGCTGAGCGGCTCGCAGGGCGGAGTCGACAGGACGACCGGCGACTACATGGGAATGCTCGCGACCGTCATCAACGGGCTCGCGCTGATGAACGCCCTCGAAAAGGAGGGCGTCGCCGTAAGGGTTCAGACGGCGATTCCCATGGAAAAAATCGCCGAGCCGTTCATACTGCGCCGCGCCGTCCGCCACCTTGAAAAGGGCCGGGTCGTGATCCTCGTGGCGGGCACTGGCAACCCGTATTTTTCGACGGACACCACCGCCGCCCTCCGCGCGAGCGAACTCGGCGCCGACGCGATTCTGAAAGCCACGAAAGTGGACGGCATCTACGACAAAGACCCCGCGAAATTCCCCGACGCCGTGAAATTCGACCGGATCTCCTACCTCGACGCGCTCGAAAGGCGGCTGGCGGTGATGGACTCCACCGCGTTCTCGCTGTGCATGGACAACCGCATTCCGATAATAGTGTTCAACATGAACAAGCCCGGCAACATAAGGCTCGTGGTCGAGGGGCAGAAGATCGGAACCGTCGTAAAATAGCCCGAATTTTCAAAAACAACAAAACGCAAAGGAAACAAAATGGACCTCTCACAAGCTTTGAAGGGAACGAAAGACGCGATGGACAAGGCGGTCGCCTACGTCTCGCACGAATTCGAGACGGTGCACACCGGCAAGGCGTCGCCCTCCATGGTCGAAAACGTCATGGTCGAAGCCTACGGCACGACTTCGCGCCTGAAAGACATCGCGGCCATAACGACGCCGGATTCCTCCACCATCCGCGTTCAGCCGTGGGACAAAAACATCCTGAAAGACGTCGAAAAGGCGATTCTGGCGGCAAACATAGGCTTCACGCCCGCCGTAATGGGCGACGCGGTAAGGTGCCCGATCCCCGCGCTATCCGGCGAGCGCCGCGCGGAGCTCGCCAAAATCTGCCACGAAATGGCCGAGCAGGGGCGCGTGCGCGTGCGCAATGTCCGCAGGGAGTCCATCGACGCCTTCAAGAAGCTCCAGAAATCCGGCGGCGCGACGGAGGACGACGTTAAAAAATTTGAGAAGGAAGTCCAAAACCTGACCGACAAGAGCGTGGCGGAGATAAACTCGCAGCTTGCGCGCAAGGAGGAGGACCTCAAGAAAATCTGACGCCGCGCAAGGGGCGCGGGGCGCCCCGCGGAGGGCCCGAAATGGCTGGAACTCGCGACAGGAGAATCGTCATAAAGCTCGGAACGGGCGTTCTTACGCGCGGAATCGGCGAGCTCGACACCGCGCGCATGGGCGCGATATGCGCCCAGGTGGCGGACGCGCTCAAAGGCGGTTGGAAGCCCATACTCGTGAGCTCCGGCGCGGTCGGGCTCGGCATGGGAAGGCTCGGGCTGAAGTCGCGCCCCAAAAAGACGAGCTCCGTGCAGATGTGCGCAGCCGTCGGGCAGGGCATTTTGATACAGACTTGGAGCGAGCTATTCGCGCCTTTCGGAGTGTGCGTCGCCCAGATACTGCTCACGCGCGACGACCTCGACGTGCGCGCGCGCCACAGGGCGATGCGCGATTTGCTCGACGAGCTCCTCGGCGCGGGAATCGTCCCGATAATAAACGAAAACGACTGCATAAGCGCGGCGGAGCTCAACATAAAGTTCGGCGACAACGACGTTTTGAGCTCTCTCGTGGCGACGCTCTCCAAATCTTCCAAGCTCCTGATTCTATCCACCGCCCCGGGGCTCGTGGACATCGGCGGAACCGGAAAGGTTATTCCGGAAGTCTCCAAAATAGACGCCGGCATACGCGCCAAAGCGGGCGGAACCTCGAGCGCGACGGCGGTCGGCGGAATGGCGACCAAAATCAAGGCGGCGGAAATCGCGGCGAGCTCCGGCTGCGAGGTGTTCATCGCAAACGGCGCGCGCGACGGCGTCATAGCCGACATACTCGCCGGCAAAAATCCCGGCACGCGCTTCGCGGCGTCCGGCTCCGGCGCCAACTCAAAAAAGAGATGGCTGGCGCACTTCGGCAGGACGATAGGCAAAATTTTCGTGGACGCCGGCGCAGCCGACGCCATACGCAACAAGGGCAGTTCGCTGCTGCCGGCGGGCGTCCGCGGAGTTTCCGGAAAGTTCTCGAAGGGCTCCCTCGTCGAGATCCTCGAAGCCGACGGCGGCGACATAGTCGCGCGCGGGCTCGCCGAGGAAAATTCCGAAGACATAAAAAAATCGCTTTCGGCCGCGCGGAAAAAATGCGGCCACAAGGACGTAGTAGTTCACCGCGACAATCTCGCCGTGGTCTGACGCAACGAAAAAAAATGCCCGACGAAAAGATAAAGCTTTCGCGCGACTGCCGCGCAATGATGATACCCTCGGGGCTGGGCGTGATACTCGCCGCCGGCAACGAGGTCGAGATAACCCACAGGCTCGGCGGAAACTTCACCGTGGCGGGGCTATTCGGCATGGCGAGAATCGACGGCAGGGACGCCGACGCCCTCGGGCTTCCCCCCTCGGCCGGAACATGCGAAACCGCCGCCGCCCTCCCGCAGCCCCCCTCCGCCGGCAAGCCCTCCGAAACTGTTTCCGAAAAGGATTTGTGGGAGGCCGCGCGCACGGTCTTCGACCCCGAAATCCCCGTGAACATAGTGGACCTCGGGCTCGTCTACCGCATGGAGACGTTCGAAGGTCAAGGCGGCAAGAAGCGCGTCGAGGCCGACATAACGCTCACCGCCCCGGGATGCGCGATGGGCCCCGCGATTGCCGACGATCTGCGCATGAGGCTCGAATCCCTCGCGGGGGTTGAGTCGGCGAAGGTCGAAATAGTGTGGGATCCCCCGTGGCACCAGGACATGATGAGCGAGGAAGCCCGCATGATTTTGGGCTTGGCATAGCGCGGCGCGCCTTTACAATCCCCCGAAACAAAAACTTCAACACACCGAACCGCCATGAGAAAACTCGCGTCAATCGCCGTTTTCGCCGCCCTGTTCGCAGCCGCGGCGCAGGCCGCCGAAACCGTCACGATAGTAGGCTCCGACATACTGGGCGACAAGATAAAGGCCCCGCTCGCCGCTGCGCTCAAAAAACAGGGCATATCGGCCAACATCGAAATGAAGGGCTCCTTTACGGCGGCGGACGCGCTCAAAAACGCCAAGGCAGACGTCGCGATAATAGCGATTCCGCGCGGCGAGAAAAAACCCGAAGGGCTCGTCCTATTCCCGTTCGCATACCACATCGCGTCGGTCGCCGTAAACATAGCAAACCCCATAGAGGAAATAAGCGCCTCGCAGCTATACAAAATTTACTCAAAGTCCGCCTCGCCCCGCGTGGACGCCTGGCAGTCCCTCGAAGTAGGCAACGCCTCGCTCAAAAACATCATGCCGATTACCACGAGCTTTTCCGATTCCCTTGTCGTCGAGCTCTTCAAATACGGCGCGCTGAAATCCACGGGGCTCGGGCAGTGGGTGAATGTTGCGAAGTCGCCCGCGGAGGCGCTTTCGATGCTGCGCGCAAACAATTCCGCGATAGCGGTTGTGGGGAAGGTGGAGGACACGAGCATGATAAAGATACTCGCCATATCCGCCGACTCCGACGGGGGGGCAAACAAATACGCTTTCAGGCCCGACCGCGACAACATTTTCAACGGCGACTACCCGCTCAGCCTGCCGTTCTACATAGCGGTGGAAAAGAGCGCCGCCGCCAGGCTCAAACCCCTGCTGAAAACGCTGCTGAGCGACGAGATCGCCGCCGTCATCGACGCCGACAATTTCCTCAGCGCGCCCAAAAATTCCAGAAAAAAATCCATTTTCGAACTTGACATTCTCAAATGACGCGGCACGATTGATCGCATTAAAAATTACGCGGGCTTAGCTCAATTGGCAGAGCGCGACCTTGCCAAGGTCGAGGTTGTGAGTTCGAACCTCATAGCCCGCTCCATTTAAAAAAATCGGCTTTTTTAAGCCTTTTTTTGTGTCCAAACGGGAGCGGAGGAGACTTTTTCGCCGCGGGCCACGCGGGCCACGAATACGTTAAAAACCGTCGCGGAACGCGGCGAACTTATCCGCCGGCGGAGTGTCGGAATATAAAGCCATGCAGAAAATCATTGCCAAATTAATACCCCAGGAGGGCATTCTGGGGATAGAAAACGATTCCGCGGCATCGGCGATACTCATATGCGCCGTCGTAATCGCCACATACGCCATAACATACGCCGCCGGAGCTCTCATGCGAAGATTTTCCGCAAACCTCAAAATCCAGAAGTTCGAGCGCGAGGCCCAGATACTTTCCAAACGCAGAATGTTCAAAAAGCTCGCCGACCTCATTCCGCCGATCGTCTTTCTGATTCTCATACCGATGCTCTTTCCCCGAGAGGACATCGGCGACGCGCTGTTTGTGGCGGTTGAAAAAATCCTCTTCCTGTATTTCTACATAGTCCTCTGGATCTTCCTGACGGGCGCCGTAGACGTGTTCAACGACCTCATATCCGCCAGAAGCCACAAGTACATGCGCGGATTCGTGCAGATGATGAAGCTGACAGTCGCGATGGTCGTGGTGATAATGGCGGTGTCGACTTTCATCGACAAGTCGCCGTTCAGGATACTCGCCGGCCTCGGGGCCTCCGCCGCCGTCATGATGCTCGTGTTCAAGGACGCCATACTCGGATTCGTAGCCTCCGTCCAGCTGTCCGCCAACGACATGCTCCAATGCGGAGACTGGATATCCATGCCCAAGTACGGCGCGGACGGCGTCGTCACCGAGATAGGGCTGACGGTCGTGAAGGTGAACAACTGGGACAACACCATAGCCAACCTCCCGACCTACGCGCTCGTGAGCGACTCTTACATCAACTGGCGCGGAATGTACGAAAGCGGCGGAAGGCGCGTGATGCGCCACATACTTCTCGACGTACACAGCATAAGGTTCTGCGACGGCGGCGAACTCGAAAAATTCTCAAAGATTCCCGCCCTGAAAGACTATATTTGCGAAAGCCTCGCAAAGGGCGCCGACGGCGGAAATCCGTATTCGCTCCTGACGAACGCGGGGCTTTTCAGAAAGTACCTCGAATGGTACATCGAAAACAACCCGCACACGATAAAGTCGATGACGCACTTCGTCAGGCAGCTCCAGCCGACCGAGAACGGCCTGCCGCTCGAACTCTACTTCTTCACTACGACCGAGTGGATAGAGTACGAAAAAGTCCAGTCCGACACTTTCGACTTCGTCATAGCCTCCGCCCCTCAGTTCGGGCTGAGGGTGTTCCAGGCGGAAAGCGACATCGAAGACGCGCCTTCCCAAAAAAATTAGCCCCGCATGCGGCGGCGCCTTTCCGCCGCCGTCCGCTGGCGGATATTAACCGTTTAGAAATTCCCTCCAAAATAATTCTTGCCGCGCGCCGAGCCCGCCGATTTTCCGGACTTTACGGGCGGCGGGTGGAAAACCTGCAAGCCGTCAAAGCTCTCCTGACTTTTTCGCGCCGCCGCAAGGCGAAGCCGCCAGCGCGGAGAGAGTTTTCCTCCGCGCTTTTTTGTTTTCGCGCCGGAAAATTTCATGCGGGAAAGCGCGGCAGACGCAAAATTGCTTGATTCGCCCGGCAAACCGAATTTCATTTTTCCGAAAATCGAAAGCCGGCGCTCGGGCGAATGTCCCGGCCTCCGCCAAAATGCGGAAACCGGCGGCTTTCGCCGGCAAATATGGAAACTGAAACGCCGACATATCCCGAACGCCCGCCGACCGGAGCGGCGGCGGACTTCCTGCTCGGATTCGCGGACGCCCTGATGTCCGCAGGCACCCAAACTTCGCGGGTGGCGCGCAACGTCGAGAGGCTCGCGGGAAATTTCGGATACCGCGCCGAAATAATAACTTTGCCAAAAACCATAGTCATGACGCTCTCGGCGGAGGGCAAATCGCTCACCCGCGTGAAAAAAATCTCGCCCCCGCGCCCCGACTTTTCCGCGCTCTCCGAATTGAGAATACTATCTTGGGAGGCGTACAGAAACGGATGGAGCCTCCGGCAGTGCGAGCGCAGATTCGCGGAAATCGGGAAAATAAAAAAGGCGGACAGGCGGGTTGTAGCGGTGGTGGTGGCGTTCGGCAACGCGGCGTTCTGCCGGCTGTTCGGAGGCTTCTACTCCATTCCGCTCGTCTTTTTCTGCACGCTCGCGGGGTTTGCGGCAAGAAGCGGGCTCGAGAAGCTCGGGGTGGGAACGCTCCCGCGCACTTTTGCCGCGGCGTTCGCATCGTCGCTGATGGCCGGAACGGGAGCCGTGCTCTTTGATTTCAAGACATCCATCGCGATTTCCACGAGCGTCCTGTATCTCGTCCCGGGAGTTCCTCTGCTGAACGCCGTAATCGACATATTCGACGGGAACGTCCTCGCGGGATTTTCGCGGCTTGCTGACGCCTCTTCAATCATATTGGCAATGGCGCTCGGGCTTCTCGCATCGCTCGCGATTCTCGGAGGGAATGCGCTGTGACCGCGGTTTTGCTATCGGACGCCGCATTTGCGGCCGCCGCCGGAATCGGATTCGGAATCGCCTTCAATCCGCCGAGGGGAAAACTTCTGCTGGCGGGGCTATTCGCTGCCGTAGGCCACTCGCTGCGGCTGTGGCTTATGCTCGGATGCGGAATGAACATATGCCCGGCGACGCTCATCGGCGCGTTCGCGATAGGCATTCTCGGGTTTTTGGCCGGCAGGATTTCCGGATGCCCGTCGGAAATTTTCACTTTTCCCGCCCTTCTGCCGATGATTCCCGGCCTTTACGCCTACAAGACGGCGTTGGCGGCTATAAAATTTCTGTCGGAATCCCCGGGCTCCGAATTGTCCGTCAAATGCCTTTCCGAATTTTTCTTCAACGCAATAACGTCTACGGCCATAATGCTCGCGATAGTGATAGGGGCGGCGGCCTCCGTGTTTATCGACACCCTGTCCGCCAGAATTGAGAACCGGAAAATGCTCGCCGGACTCGGGCGCGGCTTGGCGCAGCGCGCCGGAAAATCCCGTTCGGCTTAAAAAGGGCGGCGAATAATTTCTACGGCCAAACGATGCGCGGCAGAGCGGGGCGGATAAGCGCGGCCGTTTTCCTCCGCAAAACTCCGCGCGCGGCGGGAAAACCCGAAAAAAAAACGCCGCTTTCCCAAATCGGCCGAATAGCGGGCGCGCCGGCCTTCGGCAAAGGCGAACCATTCCGCTTTGCGCCTGCGGCGGCAGCCCGCAAAATTGGCAAAACAAATAGGGGGTCGCATAAAAAAAACGGGCCGCCGTTTTCCGGCAGCCCGTCGAAATTTTCTTTACGCTCCCGCTTACACGAGCTTGTATTTGCCCGGCACGGGAACCGATACGGGATTTTTGAGGCTCAAATCCTGCGTCTTGCCCATGAGGTCTACGTTCTGGGGAACGATGTTTTCCTCGGACTTCTTGACCATCCAGTCGTACTTGAACCTCTTGCCGGAGAACGCGCTCATTCTGCCGGCGATGGCGACCATATTGGAGTTTATGAGGTGCCTGAGCTCGTTTACCCTCCTGCCGCTGCGAATTGCCGAGAGCAGGTATTTGTGCTCGGCGATGTACGGGTCGAGTTCGAGCTTGCCGGGAGCGTAAATTGTCTTGCCCTTGTGGTCGGTGAGGCGCAGTCCCTGGAATATGCCCTTGGTGCCGACGATTCTCTCGCTGACATTGGGGGTGGTGTTCGGATCCTGATGGCAGTAGCTCGCCATGCGCAACCCGTTGCCCATGTCGTAGTCGATGGCGAAGTGCGAGAACCTGTCGCCGTAGCGCGGGCACGGGAGGTCGGTGCTCCTGCCGCCAAGGCCCGTCGTCACCTCAACGGGCATGCGGTCGCTGCCGAAAGCCCACATGAGCACGTCGATGTTGTGGACGTGCTGCTCGACGATGTTGTCGCCGGAAGCCCAGATGAAACACCACCAGTTGCGGATCTGGTATTCGAGAGTGTCTTCGGTGCCCTCCTTGCCGTGCGCCCATGCGCCGATGTAGCTGCCGTTGTTCCAGTAGCACTGGCCGGCGAGCAGTTCGCCGATTTCGCCGTCCTGCATGCGCTTTACGAGATCCTGATAGCGGTTGTCGTAGCGGCGCTGGTTGCCGCAGACCACGCAAAGGCCCTTCTTGGAAGCTTCTTCGGCGAGCTTGTACATCTTGCGGCCCTGGATCACGTCGACCGCGCCGGGCTTTTCGAGGAACGCGTGCTTGCCCGCCGCCACAATCTTTTCATAGTGGGGGGTGCGGAAGACCGGAGGGGTTGCCTCTATCACGACGTCGATGTCTTCGGAGAGAACCTGATCCACATTGTCCCATCCGGAGAACTTCTTGACTTTCGCGGGGTCGATAATTTCGGAAGCCTTGGATTCGCCTACGGACTTTTTGGCGGCGTCGTGGATTTTATTTGCGGCCTTGTCGAGCTTTTCGGGGAAGAGGTCGCCCAAAGCCACGATTTTGATGTTGGGATCGGCGGCTATCATATTGCACGCCGCGCCCGTACCGCGCCCGCCGCAGCCTATGAGCGCCACCTTTATCCTGTCGCTGCCCTTTACCTGGGCGAATCCAAAACGCGGCAAAGCCGCCGCGGCCGCGCCGAGGACGGCGCCGTTTTTAACAAAACTTCTTCTGTCCATAATATTAGAGTGTAATTGTTTGATTGTTGCCATTCCGCGGCGCAAGAGGCTGAAATCCCCCACCAAACGGGAAAGCGTCCCGCTCCCGCAAGAACAATACAAATATCGACCGTTTCGGGCGGCAAGTCAACATTTTTTCGCCCGCGCCAAAGTCAGCGGGAACGCTTGAACACGGCTCGCGCCTGAAAGACCGCATACGGCGCGTCGGGGGATTCCCCGAAAATGCGGACGTCGAAGAGGGCGGTCTTTTGGTCGGCGAACACGGCGCGCGCCTCGGCTGTCACTGCGGAACCCGCGGGGCACGGGGCGATGTAGTTTATGGACGAGCTCGCGCTGACGGCGGAGCGTTCGTCGGTGTTGGCGGCGAGCGCGAGGGCGAAGTCGGCGAGCGAAAACAGAAATCCCCCGTGGGCGATGCCCAGCCCGTTGAGAAATTCGGGGCGCGCTACGGCGCGGGCGCGGGCGTAGCCGAAGCGGCTTTCGAGCGCCTCAAATTCGAGGGTCTTTGCAAATGCGTCGTTATCGGTACTCGGCATGGTGAAGAAGCTCTTTAAAATCTCCTACACCGATATTCCACCCGCAATAAAGCTTCAACAATATTTTATCGCTAAGATAAAATTTGCCGCGGACGACTGCCATGCGCGGGTTCGGCTGCGATTCCCCCGCAATAGCGCCGGCTTTTCGGCGGCCGCCGCGCAATTTCTCAACCATATTTTCCATTGCACGCATCCGCGTAATCGCAAGGCAAATCTCCGCGCGAGCCGCGTCCATTTTAGGACTTTATCCGCGCCTTTTCCGAAATGCCGAAACCCGCGAGCGAAAATTTTTGGAAATAAACAGCGGCAAATACGCGCTTAGGGCAAATCGTCAGCCCCAAAACAGCAATACCGCGCACGCGAGCACCACTCCGCCGGATATTGCGCGGCCCCATTTTTGGAAAAACTCTCCGCCGCCCCTTACGAATCCGAGCCCGAACATCACGGCGGCAGTCATGGCGAGCATAGTTGCAACCGTTGAAACCGAAAACGCGGCGACCACTGAGGCGACCCCCGTCCAGTCGCCTTCGGAAGCTGGAACCATGACGAGCGGAGCGAGTATTTCGCACGGGCCAAGGGTGAAAATCAAAAACAGCGTCCAAAAATTCGCCCTGTCGGAAAATCCGCTCGAGACATCCGCCGCCACCTTATTTTCAGCCCGCCGCTCCGCGGCAGCACAGGCAGATCCTCCCCGCAAACGACGCGCGCACTTCCGCCGCAAAGTACGCGAGCGCAAACGCCAAAAAGAGCCACCTCATCGCATTTTCGCGGATTTCCTCCGCCGCCTCGACGGAGCCTATCCCCGCGCCGAGCGCGACTCCTATTCCGCCGACAAGCGCGGACGACAGCACATGCCCCGCCCCGCACGCCGCCGCCAGCGCGAGGGCCCG
>CAJMOT010000048.1 GCA_905214995.1 uncultured bacterium
CGCGGGCGCGCAGGCCCAGGGGCAAAATTCCGCGCAGGCGCAGCCGCAACAGCGCGCCGCGGGGGAAATGTCCGCCAGAAGCGAAAACTTCAGCAGCCGCCGCCGCGCGCCCGAGCAGACTCCCAAGACCGGAAACGAATTGCAGGGCCCCTTCTACTTCGCGGACGAAAACCCGATGCAGGTTATAAAGGTTCTCGAAGAGCTCACCGGTCAGGTCGCGATTCCCGCGGCGGGTCTGCCCAACGTGAAGATAAATTTCTCGTCAAAGGGAAAGCTCCCGCGCGACGAGGCGGCCCTTGCGATAAAGTCGCTGCTGAGCGCAAACGGCATGGCGGTCGTCCCGCTGGGCGACAAATTTTTCAAGGTATCGCCGTCGCAGGGCGTCAACGCGCAGGCGCCGACGTACATTTCGGGCAAGGCCTCGGATCTTCCGGCGAGCAACGCGTTCGCCTCAAAATTCTACGAGCTCCAGTACGTCGACATCGAAACGCTCGCCCAGACCCTCGCGACGTTCGTATCCCCCAACAACGTGGCTACCCTCGCGCTCTTTCCGCGCAGCAACGCGTTCTTTCTGACCGACACCGTCGCCAACCACCAGCGCATAGAGATGCTGCTCGACAAGATAGACGTCGAGCCCGCAATACGCGAGGAAATCGGGTTTTTCATGCTCAAAAACGTGGGCGCCGACGACGCCAAAAGAAGGCTCGCGTCCATACAGAACGACTCCCTCAAAAAATACCTCGCCAAGACGAGCATAGAGGCCGACGACCGCACCAACCAGCTCATAGTCGTCACCCCGAAGGGCAACCTCAAACACATCAAAAAAATCGTGGACGCCCTCGACATCGACGCGCAGCCGCTGACGCGCAGCGAGGTCTTCTACGTCCGCCACGGCGAGTCCAAAGACGTGGCGACCGTGCTCAACCAGATTGTCAAGGGGCAGCAGGCGGCGGTCAAGAGCAACAATGCCGCGGAAGCCGCGAGGGTGGCGGCGACCAACCGCAACAACATGATGTCAAACGCCCAGAACCGCGGCGACATAAACTCCGGAAGGGCGGCGGCAAAGCCCACAAACCTCACCGCGGATCCGACGGGCGCCGCCCTGCAATTCAGCGAATACGTGACAATCGTCGCCGACGAGAGGAGCAACTCCATTGTCGCCTACGGGACGTCCACCGACCTCATGCAGATAAAAAACATCATAGACAAGGTCGACGTGGTCCTGTCGCAGGTGAAAATCGACGTCATCATAACCGAGGTCACGCTGTCCGACAAGCAGGTGTCTGGGCTCTCTACTTTCGGGCTCGACTACTCCACGGTATCGAGCGCGTCCTCCGACGGCGCGACAATCCCGCGCGGCTGGCGCGGCAACACCGCGGTGGGCTCGCTGAACGACTCGGGCGAAAACGCCTTCACGTTCTCGATAAACGAGCAGGGATTTTCCGCCATATTCAACATCGCCGAAGAGAACAGCAAAGTCAAAATCCTCTCCGCGCCGTCCGTCGTCACGACGCACAACAAGGAGGCCACCATCAACGTGTCGCGCAAATATCCGTTCATAACGGGAACCACGACCTACAACACCGGCAACTTCCCCTCCACGCAGGACACCGTCGAATGGCGCGACATCGGCATAATACTCGAAGTCACCCCCCTAATAGGCAATAACGGAGTCGTGCAGCTCGAAATCAAACAGACGGCGAGTTCCGTTCTCGACTACACCGAGGTGAACGGGTCAAGGCAGGCGATAGAGGGCACGCGCGAGGCCGAGAGCTTCGTCAGCGCGCGCGACGGCGAGACAATAGTTCTCGCCGGACTTCAGCAGACGGAGATAAACGACACCGACCAGGCCGTGTGGCTGCTCTCCGACATTCCGCTTATCGGCGAACTCTTCAAGCCGACCAACGACACCAGAACGCGCACGGAGCTCGTGATTTTCATACGCCCGACGATAATAAAGAGCGCGGCGATAGATTCCGTGATGAAAGATTTCGGCATGGAAAAATCCCCGATATCGGAAGAGCTCGACCTGTACCTCAAAACCGGAAGGTTCTACGACCCCGAAAGGGACGGCTTCGGGCAGGGAGAATCGGCAAAGAGTTCGGCGTTGCGGACAATACTCCCGAAGAAAAAGAACGAGGACGCCTTCGCGAATCCCGACGTGCGCAAAAAGGGGGACGCGGAAACCGAAAAAACGCCCGCCGCAAGCGAAAGCGGCGAGGAGAAGGAAAAAACAAAGGCGCGCAGGCTCGCGCCGGGCGGCAGGAAGTGACATGAAAATTCTGCTTGCGGCATTGTCGATTTGCGTTGCGGCGGCGTCCCGCGCCCATACCGAAGGGGGCGTCCCCGAACCTCCTGCGGAGAACGCTCCGCCTCCGAGCGCCGCGCAAAATCCTCCCGTCGGCGCGGGGCGGCAAAACCCGCAGGGAAGAAACCCCTCCGAAGCGCGGCGAGGCGCTCCGGTTCGCCGGACGGAGACGCCCAATCCCGCGGGCGCCCCCAAAGCGGAACTTCCGGCGCTCGACGGCGCGGAGGCCCTCTTGGGCAGAAACCCATTCGGGAACGCGCCGGCGTCAAAGTCGGCAAAAGACGCAAAAAGCGGCGCAAACCTCCAGCTCACCTCCATATGCTGCATAGACGGCAGATGGAATTTCGTGGTCACAGACGCCGATTCCAAAATTTCCTACGCCCTTCCTCTCAAAGGCAGGATAACCGAGGAACTGCCGTACCGCGTGGACTTTTTCGACGAGGAAACCATGAGCGTGAGCGTGTCAAACTCCGTGGCGGAATACGTCCTGACGCTCAAAACGCCCGACGAACCCGCTGCGGCCCCCGCGGCGCAGGCGGCGCCGCAAGCCGCCAAAAAAGCGCAGCAACAGCAGGCGACCCGGCAGAACTACAACAATTTCAGGCCGTGGTTCCCCCCGCCGAGGGTCGAGATACCGACGCCAAAACGCATAAACAGGCGATAGAAAATGCCGCTTTCATACACCCAAAAAATCGAGTCCGCAAAGGCGGAATTCAAGAAGGGCCTCGCCGCGGAGGACGCCGAAAAGTTCGAGGCGTGCCCCGATCCGAAAAAGCCGCGCTTCCTGCTTGAGCACGGCAACTTTACGGAGTCGGAGATAGCGGGGGAGCTCTCGCGGGCGACGGGAATCGAAACCGCGGAAGAGCTGGACGTCCCCGAAAACGCCGAAACTCTGCTGCCGCTGAGGATAATAAACGAGTACCGCTGCGTGCCGCTCGCCGACGGCTCGGCGGCGTTCGCGTGGCCGCCGTCGTCCGACGCGAAAAAATGGATCTGCGCGATGTCCGGAAGAATACCCTCCATAAAAATCGCCCCCTATTCCGCCGTGGAGGGAAAAATCTCCGAGAGCTTCGGGGTCGGCGCGGAATCGCTCGAGGGGCGCGACGCCGACGACTTCTCCGACATATCGGAGGGCGAGGCGCAGGAGGACGAAAACGCCGCCATCATAAAATTCGTAAACGAAATCATAACCCGCGCGCTCGCCGACAGGGCGACGGACATACACATAGAGCCGCGGCGCGAAAGCCTCGCGATAAGGTACAGGATAGACGGCGACATGACGCCGGTGTCAGTGCCCGAAAACCTCGTGAAGTTCAAAGACGCGGTGGTCTCGCGCATAAAGATAATGGCGCGGCTGAACATTTCGGAAAAGCGCAGGCCGCAAGACGGGAGAATCGCGTTCGCCTCGAAAGGCGGCGAGGAAATCGACATCCGCGTGTCGTCGCTGCCGACGCTGTACGGCGAAAGCGTCTCTCTGAGGCTTCTCAACCAGAAGTCGCGGCCCGTCACGATAGAAGACCTCGGCTTTCTGCCCGACGACGCCGCAAAAATCGCCCGCCCGCTGTCGCTGCCCCACGGGATAATCCTCGTCACGGGGCCGACGGGTTCGGGGAAATCGACGACTCTCACGGCGTTCATTCGCCGCCTGCGCTCTCCGGAGGTGCGCATAATAACGGTGGAAGACCCCGTTGAATACGAGGTCGAGGGCGTCAACCAGACGCAGGTCAACCCCGACATCGGGCTGACGTTCTCGTCCGTGCTGCGCTCCGTGCTGCGCCAGGACCCCGACATAATAATGGTCGGCGAAATCCGCGACAGGGAGACCGCCGACATCGCAATACGCGCGTCCCTCACCGGCCACCTCGTGCTGAGCACGCTGCACACCAACGACTCCGCCGGCGCCCTAACGCGCCTCGTGGACATGGGCATAGAGCCGTTTCTGATAGCCTCGTCCGTCGAGATGATACTCGCCCAGAGGCTCGTGAGGCGGCTCTGCAAATGCGCGGTTCCGGCGAACTACGCGCGCGAAAAAATCTCGTCGAGCCTCGCGACGCTCGGTCTGCCGCAGTCGGAAATAGGCCTCTGCGGCGGCGCCAAGGCCCCTAAGGGCTGCGACAAGTGCCGCTCGATAGGCTATTACGGCAGGGTCGGGATTTTTGAAATACTGCTCGTGGGAGAGCAAATACACTCGCTGATAGTCTCCCGCGCTACGGCGCGCGAAATACGCGAAGCCGCGCGCGAAAACGGAATGAGGACTTTGCAGGAATGCGGATGGGAGCTCGTAAAGCGCGGGATTACGGGGCTCGAAGAGATAATGTGCTACGCCAACCTGACGGACGAGAACGCCGGACATGCGAAAGTTTAAGTACAGGGCGATGGGCGCCGGCGGGAAAATCGCCGTTGGCGAAATCGAGGCGGCGGACTACAAGGACGCCTGCCGGAAACTGCGCGCCGCGGCGCTGTCGCCGATTTCGGCCGAGCGCGCGGACGGCGGAGACGCGCGCGAATCGGCAAAACCCGACGAAGGGCGCACGGCTTCCGGAAATCTGGGAGGCGAAAAAACCGCCCTCGCGTTTTTCAAAAAGCTCCTGCAACTTAGCGGAAGCGGCGGAATGCCGGTGGGCGACGCGCTGAAATCGCTCGCGCAAAGGTCGCTCGACAAGCGCACCGCAACGCTCTGCCGCGAGCTCTACAAGGAGCTCAGCGAGGGCCGGACGCTCGCCGACGCGCTCAAAAGATACCCCGCCCTCTTCGACCCGTGCATCACGCACCTCGTGGAGGCGGGCGAGTCCACCGCAAACCTCGGGTTCGTGTTTGAAAACATAATATCGTACATAGAAGCGCGCCGCCAGCTGCGCCGCACGATAATTTCGGCGCTCGCGTATCCCGTGTTTTTGTGCGTGATGGCTTCCGGCGTCGTGCTGCTCTTCCTCTTCTTCATGCTGCCGAGAATCGAATCCATGATGTCGAACATCGGCGCAGGCGAAAACGGGCCGATAACGCTGATGAAAACGATAGGCTCGATCCTGACTACGGGCGTGCCCGCCGGCGCCGCCGCCGCGATCCTGGCGGTCGCAGCCGTAAAATTTATGCGAAGGACGCCCGAAGGCCTCCTGAGAACCGACGCCGCCCTGCTGAAAATCCCCGTCATAGGAAAGATAGCGGCGGACTCCGACCTGTGCAGGTTTTCGACGCTCGCCTCCACGCTCTTCGCCTCGGGCGTCAACACGACGGAGACTTTCAGGCTGGCGGAAAAGTCGGTAAAGAACTCCCTCGTGCGCTCCCGCATACAAAATTTCAGGATAGCGGTAAACGACGGCGCGCCCATTTCCGCCGCGCTGAAAAGGTTCGGCATAATCGACAGCGAGGACATCGACATAGTGGCGGTGGGCGAGCGAACCGGAAGCCTGGTGTCGGCTTTCGCGGAAATAGGGAAATCGCATACGGAATCGCTAAACCGCAGGATAAAATTCTCGACCGGCGCGCTCGGCGGCGCCGCGCTCGCGCTCGCATTCGCGCTGGTTCTCGTTTTCGCGGTGGGGATAGTGCTCAGCATTCTGGGACTGAGCCACGGCCTGGCGGCAAAGTAGGCGGCCGCCGCAAGGCGCGCGAATAAAACTGAGATTCCGGAATCCAAAAACCGGTCCCCCCATTCCGCGCCCAATCAAAACCGAACGGGCGGCAAAGCCCGAACGCGGATGTCGGCGTTTTTCCTCTTTCGCCGCGAACCGATAAACGGGCAGTTCGGCGTTCGCTTTTCACGCCCGCGCCCGTCCGCGCAAGAAGCTTGCGGCGCAAGTTTGGCGCCATCTTCGACGTGAAAACCTCGGCGCTGCCATGGCGCAGGCAAAATTTCGCCTTTCCCGCGGCAATCTACGGAAGCGGGCCTGACGCCGATTTCCAAAATGGCGCCGCCGGATTTGGAAAAATTGCCGCGCCGCGACGCCCCTACTTTTTCCGACGGCGCGCGGCAGCCGCCAGCGCGAGCGCGCCGAATACCGCGGCGGCGGCGGGGTCGGGAACGCCGACGAGAATCCCGACTCCTGAATCCGAAATTTGCAGATCCCACGCGCCGTCGAAAGCGCTGCCGTCGCCGTTCAATAGCGAGACATCGTCCCTCGAGAGCTCGCCCGCCACTATCCCCGCGCCTCCCGTCGCCTCTATCAGCGAGAGGAATATTTCCGAAGATCCCTCGAAATCCTCGGCCAAGTACACTATAAGCTTCGCGCCGCCGATGTCGAACGAGACGTTTTCGCCCGAAACGCGCACGAGCGCGTTGTCGGAAGACGAATGCTTGCCGACGAACGAGAGCGTCGCCCCGTCGGAAACGCTTCCGGAAGCCGTCATATTCACCGCCGACGAGCCGGACGTGCGTATTGCGAGGGAATTGGACGAACCGCTCAAGCTTATGGCGCCGCCGTACACGCTGCCGTCGGCGAGTATGGTATTGGCGGTCACCGAGGCGGTCCACGACGCTCCGGCAGAGCCCCTGAAATCCGCGCCGCTCAAATCTGAGGCGTCTAATATGGCGCTCGTCAGATTCGCGTTGCGGAAGTCCGCGTTTTTCAGGGACGACGTCGACAAATTCGCGCGCGTCATATCCTGTCCGGAAAAAATCCAACCGTCCATATTGTTGAACTCCAAATCCACATATTGGAGAGTCTTGTTCTTATACGACGCGGTCGAATACAGCTGTTCGGCGGTAAATCCGAACTGGACTGTGTTGGTGAACGACGCGTCGTATATAGTCGCCCCAGAAAAGTCCGCGCCGGCAAGATGCGCCGAAATAAAGTACGCCCCGCCCAAATTCGACGAGGAAAAATTCGCCTCCGTAAGGTCGCCGTAGCTGAAAAGCGAATCCTTCAAATTTGCCCCCTCGAAGCTCGAACCCGAAAAGTTGCGCACGGTTCTCGACGATGAGAAAGTCGTGTCGACCGCCGTCACGCCGGAAAAGTCGGAATAGGAGAAGTTCTCGGCGTCGTATTCCGAATTCGTGAAGTTCCACCCGCTTATCGTCTGCCCGTGGTAGTCCACCGACGCGCGCGCGCCCGCCGCCGCAAACGCGAAAGCCGCGGCCAAAGCGGACAATATCGAGAATTTCATTTTTTTCATAAATCAACCTTTTCTGACAAAATTTTTACGCGGCGGTTCGGCAAATTTTCCCATTTCATCATATTTTGCATAACGCCGATAGACGCAGGTTGCCGCCGCCGGATTTGGCGGGCCGAATGAAGGCGGAATAAGGCCTCATCAGGCATGCCGCGAAGAACGCGGGATGCGCCGCCGTTGCGGGGCGGAAACGCGCGACGCGCTTTGAGCGCTCCGGAAACGGCTCCAAAGCCTCTTTCGCCATAGAAAGGAGTGTCACCACAAACGGCACGAGAGAACGCGCGAACGCGGCGCAGAAACATCGCGGAATCCAGCCGAACAGGACGGGCGTTCCCCCGCGTATCCCCTCCGAAATTTTATGCCGCTTTTCCATGTCCGCCATATCCATACCACTGTCTTGCGAAAAATTCCAATATTTTTCGGGAAACTTTCGCCGGCGCGCCAGAAAGCCGCCTTGCCGCCGCAGCGAACCGCGCAGGAGGCCCAGCCGTACCTGCGCATAGCCATAACGCTTTATAATAGGCGCCGCGGCGGGCGCGGCGATTTCCCGAAAATGCCGGTTTCGCCCGCAAAAATCCGGATATTTTTTCAAATGCGCCGCACGGCAATTTTATGGACGAAAACCTCTGCGGGGATGCGGAAACCGCGGCGCGTTCCCCCTTTTTCCCGAGGCGGAAAAACTGCGCCAAAGCCCGCAAAAATCCGGCGGACAAACTTCAAAACCCGCAAATAGAAAGCCGGTAGCGTACCCCACGCTACCGGCCAGTTTATTTTCTACTTTATTTATTTACCCCATCTCCCGTAGGAGAAATTGATTTATTGTGCTTTCACTTTGGCTAATTTTTCTTTAACGTCAAGAATTTTTTTTAAAAAAATCAATTTTTTGCGGGGCGAAAAATCCGCATGGGGAGCGCGTCAGTTATTTTTGAGGAATTCCACGTCCTTTTTGACGTTCAAAAGCGGATCAGACGCCGAGCCGTCCTCTATGATGAAATATCCGTCGTACCCCTGCCTGTCGAGTTCGGCAAGCATCTCTTTCAGCGGCAGAACGCCCTCGCCGTACGCCACAGTCGGGCTGTCCAATTTGCCGAATTCCCTTAAATCCTTGAAGTGGATTTCCACAAGCTTGCCCTCCACGTCTTTGAACCCCTGCACATTGTCTATGCCCGAGCACCCCCACGCGCCGTTGTCGGCGCAGACGCCAACATTTTTCGCATCCTTGATGAGCTCCATCACGACCTTCGGATTGTAATAGTCGTTGCCGCTGCCCTTCTGGTGGCAGTGGATCGCCATCTTGATTCCGTATTCGCCGCATATTTTGTCCCATAGCGGAAGCAGGCTCTTGGGCGATTCCGTAACGATTGCGGGAATCGAAAATTCCCTCGCAAATTCGCATATATCGCGGATGCCCTTTTCGTCGTTCGCGCCCACCACGCCGTAGCCTATGATCTTAAAGCCGTTGGAGGACATGAGCCCCTTCACGTACGCCTTTTGTTCGGGCGTCATCCAATGGCCGAACGCGGCGTCCTTGCCGAACTTGCCGCCGAGCTTCTGCCCCGGGTAGCATTGCAGAGCGCGCACGGGCGTCTGTTTGAGCATATTCACCGTGTCGGTGAGCGTGCGGTTGTGGAAAGTCCAAGTCTGGACGGCCGCTTTTCTGGGAGCTTTCCGCTCCGAATTGGAACCCGCGCAGCCGCAAACGACGGCGGAAAGCGCGGCCAGTAAAACCATGAGCCTTTTCATGCCGCAAAAGGTAGAATCCGGCCAGAAAGCGTTCAAGCAATTTGATTTCCAAAATCGCGCGAAAACCATTTTAATGCAAAAATTTTCGCGCCGAATCAAAAACCGCCGGACTGCAAATGCGAAAAATCCCCGCGCGGCGGCGGGGATTCGGAAGCAGGGAGACGGCCGCTTGCGGAGTCCAATCAGTGCGTTTTAAGATACTCCGCGCACTTGACCACCTCCGGCAGGTTTTTGCCGTAATTGGCCTCGTGCTCTATGAGGAAGTACCCGTCAAAACCCTGCCTGTCGAGCTCGGCGAGCAGCCCCTTCATGTCGAGCTCCCCCGTGCCGAACACTACCGGCTGGTTCTTGATGTTGCCGAATTCCTTCTGGTCTTTGAAATGGACTATCGCGATTTTCCCTTCGAGAATTTTGTATCCCTCTACGCCGTCTATGCCGGAGCGCGACCAGTGCCCGTTGTCGGGGCAGGCGTAAATGTTTTTGTACTTTTTTACGAGGTCGCGCACGACTTTCGGGTCGTAGTAGTTGTTGGCTTTGTTGTCGGAGGCGTGGTTGTGCAGCGCCATTTTGACGCCGTACTTCTCGCAGCATTTCTCCCACTCGTCGAGCCAATCGGCGGGGGCTTCGGTGAGAATGATAGGAACGCCTATATCCTTCGCGAAGGCGCACGCCCTGTCGATATCCGACTTCTTCGACGTATAATACACTCCGAAGCTGACCGGAACGCAGCCGTTGTCGGCGAGAATTTTTTTGAGGTAGTCGCGCTCCTCCCTGTTCATATCCGGACCGATGCGCTTGACGTTCGGATATTTTTTGCTGAGCGCCTGGCCCGCCGTAAGGCCTACGCCCTTTATCCCCGCGTTTTTGAGCAGAGGGAGGGACTCTTCCAGAGTCATTTTGTGGAAAGTGTACATTTGAACCCCGATTTTGCGCGGCTTGGAGGGGCCGGCGAAAGCGGAATCCGGATAATGCGCGCAGCAGCAGAACGCCGCGGCGCAAAGTGAAATCATGCGCAAAAACTTTTTCATAACACTGTGTCCAATTAAAAGGGCGGGCGGTTCGCCCGCAATGCTCAAACGTTTGAGCCTTCGCCAAAATTTGGCAAGAAAAAATTTCCCATGCGTGCGCGATAAGATATAAAAACGTATCGGGAATTACGCCCTTCCCCGCCGCATCCCAAACGGAAATCTCGCGCCGCGCGCCAAACGAGAACGCGCCAATATCCGCACAGGCGCGCGAAAAAACAATTACGCCCGCGGCGACGCGCCCGCGAAAATCCGGCGCGCCATCGCAAAGGATATTTCAAATCCCCAAAAAAACGGCCCGCCACTTTAAAGCGGGCGGCATGCGGATTCGCCTCGGAAGCGCTCATTTCGCGCGACGGGAATTTTGAATGCGGACGCATTTGGGTTTTCATCAGCGCGTTATACGGACACATTTTTGAGCAACTGCTCATTTTTTTTCAAATCCGGCCATTTTTTGGTTGACCCGCCCGCTTTGTTTGAAAAACATTAGGAAAATATTTTTTGTTATGCCAAAGGAAAAGACAGAAACGCAGACGACTGCCGAAACCGCAAAGGGATCCATGCGCGAAGCCATAAAAAAGGCGATTGACTGGCTCAAAGTCCGCCAGGCCCCCGACGGCATGTGGAACGCCCCGCTCGAAACCAACTGCTGCATGGAGGCGCAGTGGATTCTGGCAATGCACTTCATCGACTTTGACGACCCCAAAAAGCCGGGAGTATTGCAGTACATTCTCGACAGGCAGCGCGAGGACGGCGCGTGGGACGTTTACTACGGCTCCGAGCACGGAGATATAAACACCACCCTCGAATGCTACTTCGCCCTGCGCATCAGCGGGTTCGACCCCGACGACGCGGTGCTCGCCAAGGCGCGCAAATGGCTCATCGAAAACAAGTGGACGGAGCGCATCCGCGTGTTCACAAAATATTGGCTCGCGCTCTTTGGGCAATGGCCGTGGGCGCACACTCCGGTGCTCCCTCCGGAAATAGTGTTCCTGCCGAGCTGGTGCCCGTTCAACATATACGACTTCGCGGCGTGGGCGCGCTCTACTATGATGCCCATTTCAATCCTCACGGCGCGCAGACCCGTCAAGGAGCTGCCGGAGGAATTGCAGCTCGACGAGCTCTTCCCCGAAGGGCGCGACAAGGTTGACTACCGCCTGCCCCGCAAAAACGAAAATTTCCTGAGCTGGGAAAACTTCTTCATGAAGCTCGACCACGCCCTGCACGCCTACAACCGCTCTCCCGTAAAGCCGTTTAGGGAAAGCGCGATAAAGCTCGTGCTCCAATGGCTGCTCGAACACCAGGACGAAGACGGCGCGTGGGGAGGAATCCAACCGCCGTGGATTTACGCGATTCTCGTGATGCACATCGAGGGGTTCGCCAAAGACCAGGTGAATATGTCGCGCGCAATAGACGCCTTCAACCTGCACTGGCAGGTTCCGCGCGGCGAGGGCATAATGCTCCAAGCGAGCGAAAGCCCCGTGTGGGACACCTTTTTGACGATGATCGCGCTTATGGACGCGGGCGAAACGCCCGGGACGAGCCCCGAGCTCGTCAAGGCGCTCGACTACGTCCTCGCCAAGGAAAACCATTACTACGGCGACTGGTCGGTGAAAGTCGGCAAGCACATAGAGCCGAGCGGATGGGCGTTCCAGCGCGCCAACAACTATTATCCGGACATCGACGACGCGGCTATCGCCATTTGCGCGCTCAAGCGCATCCAGAGGCTGCTGCCGCGCGAAAGCCTCCGGAGCCGCAGAATCGACGCGGCGGTGCGCAGGGCGGTAAACTGGATTTTGGAAATGCAGAGCTCCAACGGCGGCTGGGCGGCTTTCGACAAGGACAACAACCGCGAGCTCGTGACGAAAATCCCGTTCTGCGACTTCGGCGAAGTCCTCGACCCGCCGAGCTCGGACGTTACGGCGCACGTCATAGAGGCGCTCGCGATGTGCGGATTTTCGCGCAACCACCCCGCGATCGCCAAGGCGGTGAAATTCATATACGACGAGCAGGAGGACGACGGAAGCTGGTTCGGCAGGTGGGGCGTCAACTACGTCTACGGATGCGGCGCGGTGATACCGGCGCTCGTGGCGGTAGGCGACACAAAGGAAACGCCGCGCATAAGAAAGGCGCTCGACTGGCTCGCCTCAAAGCAGAATCCCGACGGCGGCTGGGGAGAGACGATAGCCTCTTACATGGAGCCCAAATACGCCGGAACCGGCATTCCCTCCACGGCTTCTCAGACGGCGTGGGCGCTCGGCGCGTACCTCGCGGTGGGCGACAAGAACTACGACAAAATAATTAGGAAGGCGTGCGAATTTCTCGTTTCCTCGCAGAAGGAGGACGGCACGTGGGACGAGCCTTACTACACCGGAACGGGCTTCCCCGGCTACGGGCTCGGGGCGAAAATCGACCTGCGCAACGGCGCGCCGCTCCCGCAGGGCAAGGAGCTCGCGCGCGGCTTTATGTTGAACTACAACTGGTACAGGCACTACTTCCCGCTTACCTCACTCGGCAGGGCGGAAAAATACTTTGAAAGCCAAAAGTAAAACGGACAAGGCCGCCGAGCGCGGCCTTTATTTTTAAAATGACGGATATGAAATTTTCCATATGTTTGACTGCGGCCGCCATTGCGCTATGCGGCTGCGCGGGAGACGGCGGAACGAGAGAAGCCGCTTTTGCCTCCGGGCAGCCGAAAGCGAAAATCGAGTGCCGCGCCTCCGAAACTTTCGCCGCAACTCTTCCCTCAAATCCGACGACCGGATGCGTATGGACGGCGCTCTGTCCCGACGGCGTAAAATTTCTGGGCAAAAAATATCTCCCCGAAGGCGGCGCGGAAAAATTGTGCGGCTCCGGCGGCGCGGAACGCTTTGAATTCGCCGCCATATCCAAAGGCGAGCGCGAAATAAAATTCGAATGCCGCCGCCCGTGGGAAGAGAACGCCTTTCCCGCGGAATCAAAAGCCTTGTCCGTAAAAATAAAATAGCAAATCTCGCGAAACAATCGCGGGTCATCGGCCCGACGGCCGAATTGCGCCTTGCCCGCTTCCGATGCCCTCCGCAAGTCCCCGATTCTGCCGGAATTTTCAAAACCCTTTTCAGACCCGAAAAATCCCGTGAGAATATCGCAAGCGAGAATCCGAAACACCGGACTGCGCGCATAACGGGCGGCGCCGCCGGACATTCCCAAGCAATAAAAGGCTTTTCGCCTTTTCCGTCGTCAAAAGCGGATTGTCCTCAACGCCGGCTCCGCAAGCGCGGCATTCGGATTAAACCGCGCGGAACACTTCGGAAAGGAATACGTCTCAATCTTGCCGCCTTTGCGCGGCGACATGCGAAGCCCCCTTCCCTGGCGCTCCGAACCCCGCCCTTGCAGTATGCAAAAAACCGCAAGGCGCGCCATCTGACGGGTTCCAGCCGGCCGTAATTATGCTTTTCTTAGAGGCCCGCCGCTTCCATCCATTCGCGCCGAACCCGCCAATTCGCAAAATGGCAGTCGATATTGTCGGCAAGCCCGCACCGGCGCGACCATTCCGCCGCCCCCGTTGAAGGCACAGTACGGCCGATTATAGATTGCGCGAATTGCGGCGCAAAATCCCAATGCCCTCCCCTTTACTTAGAAAATTATTGCGCGAACGCTCCGCAATATTTTGCGCGGGAGGCGAATTTTGCGTTTTCCGTTTTCGGGCAATCCGACCGCAGATTCACGGCGGGCCGAATTTGGCCGAAGCGTTCAGGCGGAAGTTTTTACCGGCTCCGCGCCGAAAGCGGGGTTTTTGGAGAACGGCAATGGTTGGCTCCCGCTCCGCTTATGGCGACGGATTCCCGTCCGCCATATTTACGCGGCGCGTTTTCCGCGGACAATTCCGCCTATCGGCTCATTTCCCGCAGCCTCCGCTCCGGTCGGGGCCATTTTTCGGAGATGGGCGCAAACGACATGAGCCCCTATCGCGCCATTTCCCATTCGCAATTGCCCGCCACGGCTGCACGGCGTTCCGATTTTCAAAAAAATATTTGTCCCATTTGGAGATTAATCTCCGTTTTGAGAGCGGGCTCAAACGCGGGCTTGCCGCTTTCACGAGAACGCTCCACGGGAGGCCTGCGCTATTTTTCGGGAGAAAACCCGGGGCGACAAACCGCCTCATTTTGAGTTCAATTCGCGCGCCGGCGCACAGCCGAAGAAAACTCGCGCAATGCGGGCTCAAAAAAAGGCGCACCTCAACAAAGCGCGCCTTTTAAAGTTTTTCGCCTCAATACCGCGTGGGCGTCCCTATGCCGCCCATGCCGGGGAGCCCTCCCTCCCATGAAGCCGGACGGCCCCAGGGGAGGTCGCTGTCATCCGTATGGCGCGACGGAAGCTCTTTCGAATCCGTCGTCTCGCAGCCCGAAAGAATCAAGGCCGCAAGCGAAAATATGACTGCCGCAAAAAACTTCATAACTCTTGAAAACTCCTACGCTTCGGCGGGAGTCTCGACCTCCGCGGCGGCCGCGGGAGCGGGTTGCGCGGGAACCGCGGCGGGAGCG
>CAJMOT010000049.1 GCA_905214995.1 uncultured bacterium
ATGCAGCCGCGGTGCGGTCGCGCAATAACCTTCTTGACACCCGCCAAAAAAAAGCGAAAATTTTACGGAAAAGGCGTAGTCGCGCGTCCGCACCGCCTTGCGGGAAACTTATTTATACGCTCCATAAATGAAAACGACAGTCTCGATAAAAATTTTGGCGATTCTCGCCGCATCATGCGCGCAGGCGTTCGCGCTCACGTATTTCGCCGGCAAGAGAAACCCCGAAACGGAGGAGGAAAAAAATATGAAGTACTCCACCTGCCAATGGGGCAGCAGCGGCGACTTCGAAACTCCGCCGCTGCCTTCCAAACCCGGCGTCAACGACACGCTCTCCACGCGCTGGGGCTCGGGGTACAAGCTCGACATCGACGCCAACATCCAGGTCGGGCAGATTTCCAACGGCGACGGCTCCACCATCACGGCCAAGGGCAAGACCATAAAAGTCAAGAGAGGGCTCAGCATGGGCGTGCCCGGCGGCGGCTCCTCGACTGTCGCGTTTGAGGACTGCAACCTCGAATTCGGGGGCAATCTCTCCATCAGCTATTGGGACGGGCACCGCGGGATAGGCAACGCCAGCTTGACGCTCAAAAACACGAAATTCAATATGGCGGGAACTATGGGATGCATAATTCCCGTGCACCCGCTGGTAAACTCCCGCACGCGGGGCGGATTTACTCTGGTCCTCGAGGGCAAGACGGTGGCGACATTCGGCGAGGGAACGGTAATCGACACGATATTCTCCGAAAAACCCGAACAGTGGGCCTTCAAAATCCAGATGACCGAAGAGGACGGGCATATCCCCGCGCTCAAATTTACGGGAGGGGAAGTCAACTTCACGGGCTGCGACCTCGACGTGCGCATATCGCCAAAAGCCAAGAAGGGGGTCTACACCCTCATAGAGTTCGCAAACAAAAAGAGCCAGCTCGGCAAGCTCACGCGCTTTACGATAAACGGCAATCCCTGTTCGATGGGGCAGACCGTAAACGTCGGCGCGTTGAAAGCCACAATAACGGAGGGCGAAATAGGCCGCAATTCCAAGTCCGACAAGAACGTAATCCTCACAATAAAATAATCCGCCGGAATGCCATCTGCGATAAAGCGGCAAACCGCGAAAATAAATGGGAGTGCGCGCAATTTTGCGCGCCCTTTTTTTGCGCCCGAACAAAATGAATGCGCCCCGAATCGCCCTAAAAAAAACCGGCGAACTCAGCATTTGAAAGAATTTGTTTTCCCAACCGCCCCGCCTGTCGCCGCGCAATTTTGAACACGGCCTGAAAAATCCCAAAAGGAGAAGCCGATTTTCCAAATTATGCGCAACCTCCGAAAATTTGAAACGTCCGAATTTTCGCATCCCGCCGCCAAAAGACAAAAAAATCCCCGCGGACGCCGGCGCGGGGATTTTTTTCGGGCTATCAACCGAAGGCCGCTATCGCCGCCCGCCGCGGCGGAGAATAAACATCAGCGCGGCGGCTCCTATCAGCGCCGCGTACACGAGGCTTCCGGAGCCGCCCATCTCCCCTATCAACTCAAACCTCCCCCCGAGCTCCTGCCCAAACTCGTCGTACGCGGAAAACACGCTATTGGCGTCAAAATCGTCAGTCAAATAGTCGAACTCAAACACAATTATCTCGTGCGCGGCCAAATCATCGGCGGAAAACACCACGCCCGCCGAATACGCAGCCACCGTCAAATCCCCGACATTTATAGTCCCGCCGTCTATCGTTACGCCCCAACTTTTTCGGCGGAGGAAAACTTCAGCCTCCCGCCGGATATGACATCGGTTTAATATTCGCGACGTTATACCTTGCGTTAAAAAAGTCAAAATTAAAAAGATATTTCAATTTTACAGTTAAAATTTTCCCTCCATTATATCTTATTGAGCCCTTATGACCCTCATTCCGCGCTTCTTTTGCAATTCCTCTCTTTGCCGCCCGTTTCGCCGCACGCAAATTGCGAAAGGCGCGGGCGAACGGCGCCTGATTCCAAAATTCCCCATTTGGACGCTTCGCCGCGCCGCGCAATACGGACAAATTTGCTTGAATGCCGCTTCACTCGCGGTACGCTGTTGCGCATTATGGCGGGCATTGACGAAAATATCGTGAGGGAGTATTTTGAGGCGAACGGGTTTCTCGTTTGCCAAGCCAACAAGCACCAGGTGCAGTCGCGCAAGAAGAGAGCCGACGAAAACATAGACTTCTTCGTCCAAAATCCCAACCCGCTCCGCGGCGAGCCCGCGTTCGTCCTGACCCCGCCCGAACTCAAAAAGTGCGGGCGCGCCATAATCGCGGTGCGCGCGTGGCATACGGCGGTATTTACGGAGAACATGATTTCAACCGCCAAGGGCGGGCTCTTCGACTTTCTGCAAAAACCCGCCTTGAAAAAGGCGGAGGAGTTTTTCGGCAAAATCGACGGAGTGATGAAAATCGCCGCAGTCGCGGATCTCCCGAAGTCGCGCCCGGAGCGCCAGAAGAGTATTGCGGCGATGAAGTCGCGCGGCGTGGACGGAGTGGTGACGTTCCCGCAAATGTTGCGTTCGCTAATAGACGCCGTCGAGATAAATACAAACTATGCCAAAAGCGACCTCGCGCAAATTCTGCGCATTCTGAAAAACTACGGAATGCTGCGCGGCGCGCAAATGAATCTGTTTGAAAAATAGCGCGCAATTTCGCCCGACGGAAAAATACCGGAACATTTTTCCACGAAAGGCGTCTAAATGGATAAAACACCCCCATACGGAGGCACAATGAAAAAAATAAGCAAAAAAACATACTTTCTGGCGGCGGTTCTCTCGTCGCTCGTTCTTGGGCCGGCGCTCGCCGCCCAGGCGGAGGAACAGCTGACCGGCGTCAAGGCCGAAGCGAAGGCCGCGCTGCTCGAAACCGAAACCGATTTTGACAAAGCCTACGAAGCCGCCAAAAAAGAGGGCAAGACGCTGATGCTCGAATTCGCCGGCCTCGACTGGTGCCCTCCCTGCAAAATGCTGCACAAATTTGTGGTAAGCACCGACGAATTCGCAAAATACGCCAAGGAGAAACTGCGCGTCGTAATGGCGGACTTCAAGCGCACCGGCGAGCCCGTCGACAAAAAGAACGCCAAGAGGCTTCTCGAACTTTCCGAAAAGTACAAGCTGCGCTATTTCCCGACGATAGTGCTGATAAACCCCAAAAACGACAAAGTCGAAATCATAGAGGGACTGAAAACCAAGACCCCTCGGGAATTGATCGAAATAATTGAAACTTTCGGAAAATAACCGGCATTTAATCTTCATATTCGCTGTATTGTCAAACCCCGCCCTGCGGGGTTTTTTGCGCGCCGGTTTTTGGCGCGGCGGCAAGGCAAAAGTTTCGCCCGTCCGCCCGCCAAACTGCCTGGCGTTGAAATGTCAGGACAAAAAATCCTCGCAGATTTTCCCCGCCCGCTTCCCGCACGCGGCGCGCGCGGCTCAAAAAAATTCGCAACTCGGCCGGCAAACCGTTCGGCGCGGGCGGCGCGACTTTGCATTAAAAAGCCGCCTGCCGCGCCGATTTCGACAATCTTTGCGCGCAAAAATGTCCGCCCTTCCCGCGCAATCCGGGAGCGGAAAATAGTTTGCGGAGAGCAATAGGCGGAAAAATAAAAAAGCGCGCCGACTGGCAAATAAAAGGTTTTTCGGCAATGCAATACGCGCGCGGTTGACGAAACCTCCCGCACAGCCGCGCAAGAAAAATTCCCAAAACGAAAAAGCGCGGGAAACCGCAGTCCGTCATAATACGGCGCAAAGCGCGGGCGCGAAAAAAGCGGGCTTCGCCAACCGGCGAACCCGCTTTTTCGGGATATTTCCGCTATTTCACGGTGTCGATGTACCGCGCGAGCTTCTTTATGGTCCAGAACGTCGCGTGGCCGTTGATGTTCGTCTCCACAGTGTCTCCGACCTTGTGGTCCAAGAGAGCCTGAGCGAGCGGCGTCTGGTAGGAGAATATATTTTTGGCGGTGTCGCTATCCCATGCGCCGAGAATCGTGCAGGTGAGCTCTTCGCCCTTGTTCGTGACGAGGCTGACGATCGAGCCGATGCCGACCTTGTCCGACGGGGTGGAATTGAAGTCGAACACTTCGGAGCCCGCGATGTCGCGCTCGAGCTGTCCGCGGCGGGCGGAGAGGACTTCGTCGTGCTCGCGCGCCATCTTGTATTCGGAGTTTTCGCGCAAGTCGCCGAGCTCGCGCGCAGCTTCGATTGCCGCCTTGCTCGCGGGCAGCTGGTTTTTGACGATGTCCTCGAGCTCTTCGCGGCGCGCCTGCAAGCTCCAGGAGGAGACGAGAAGCCGCTTTTCCTTCGAGTCGGAAGATTTCGTCGCCACGAGCGACTGGACGCTCGGGAAGACTTTTATTATGCGCGCGAGTATCGACTTCTTCGTAAGGTCTTCAAAGCCCTGGTTGAGCAGAAGCGTCTGGGCGAGGTCGCGCGCGGTGTCGGCGGTGGAGCTTTCGAGCATGTCCCTTATGAGGTCCTTGTCGTCGCTGAGCGCGTCGGCGAGCGCGATTCGCGCGGTCGTCACCGCCGTTTCGCGCTGGAGCGCCTCGTCGTCCACGGCGGCAAGAAGGGCGCTCAAAAGGTCTTCGCCGATGAGCGGCGAAAGAATGTCCTTGTATGCGGACGCGTTGCGGTTTTTGACTATCCACAAAATGACGGGCCCGCGCAAAGTCTGCTCTTCAAGCCACCTTTTGAGGCAATCTTTTATCAGCTGGCGGGAAGTCACGCCCTTGCCGTCGTCGGGGATTTCCGCGCCCTTGACGAAGTGCGAGCCCTTCGAGACGTCCCAGCTGAGCAGGAAGTCGACGCACTCTTTGGTGAATCTGCCCTCGCTGTATTTGAGAAGGTCTATTATCCGGTCCCTCCAATCCTCCACGAAAATGCGCGTGAGCAGGTCGAGGAATCTTTCGAGATAGGAGGACGGCAGGTTTTTGGCGAGGTTGTTCAGCCCGTCTTTCGGGTCGCGCTCGACGGCGGCCAAAATGATGTCTTTGCTTCGCGGGGCGATTTCCTCGACTTTTTCCTCCTCCCCCGGGTAGAGGTAGCGGACGAGGTTGTTTCTTACCCAAATGCCGTGGAGCCTGTCGGCGTCGTTGAGCGAGCGCGCCTTTTTTATGGCCTCGGTGAGCTCCTCCTTGATTTTGGGGAGGTCGGCCTTGATTTCCTCTACGCTGTCGTCGGTTGCGGTTTTGTAGAGTTTTTCCGCCAAAAGTATTTTTTTCTTGGGCTCCCTGTTGAGGAAGTATTCGCGCAAGACTTCCTGCTCGGGCTTCATCTCCTCCTCTTTTGCGCGCAGAACGTAGGGCTCGCCCTTGGTCTTGGGGCACGCCACGCGGGGATTGCGGAAGAGCGATTCTTTTGCCTTGTTCCACCACGCCCTGTACGCCTTCTCCGCCGCCTTGTTTTTTTCGGCGAGCTCCTTTTCCGGAATGGACGGGTTTTCCGCCACATACCCGAAAAGCTGCCTGAAAAGCGTCTCGAGCTCTATTGCGCTCGCGGAAAAGTCGGGCTTTTTTTCGAGATACGCCACTACGAACTCCCCGCCGTCCTTCATCTCCTTTTCAAGATTTTCGCGGTCGGTGCGGTAGCGGACGAGAAGGTTGTCGTCCTCGAGAACTTCGAGCTTATCGACGCAGAAGGCCGGATCCATCTTGTGCCCCGGCTTTCCCTCAAAGTCTATTACGAGCTTCTTCGCCGCGTCGTCGTATGAGACGATCCGGCCGAATCCCCAGCTGCCGTGCATGCAGTACGCGCCGTCGCGCATTTGCTCAAGCTTCTGGCGTTTGGCGCGCAGCTTGGGATTTTTACTTATGAGACGTTCGATCGATTCGGAATTCATTTTCTGTATGCTCTTGCGTTGTGCGCCGTTGCGTCCGCCCGCGAAAATTTCCGGCGCGGAGGCTCTTAAAGCCGCCTCTCAATTCCGGATTCTTCGGATGCCGCCCAAGCGCGCATATTTCATAAGCCCGAAACGCCTCCGCCGGTTCCCTGCGCGGGGGCATTTTTCCGCAGTCTATGATTATCTTTAAAATGGCGGATTTGCCGCATTTGTCAATTTTATCTTTGACCTCTTTCGACTTTCGGGCATTTTTTCCGGAATCCCGAAAAGCGCGCTTAAAATCCTTCCCTTAAACGGGAAGATCTCCCGAATCATGGAAAACCGAAAAGACTTCGATTTCGCAGAAAAGGCGGCCGTCTGCGCGGCTGTCGCCGACTATTTGGGGTCCGGAGCCAAAGCGGACGGCATTTCCGCCCGGCGCTTTCGAGTTTTTCATTCCGCGGGGGCGAGGGCGCAGGCAAACGCGGTGTTCATGGGTTTTCTGAGAAATTTTTTCCCCATAAAAGCCGCCGTCGATGAATTTTGCAAAAAACCTCCGCGACCCGCGCTGAAAGCCGCCCTTTTTTGCGCGTGCGCGGATCTCGCAGCGCGCAGGAAGGCGTTTCAAGCCGTCGATTCCTGGGTGGAATTCATAAAGGTTAAATTCTCAAGGGGCGAATCCGGATTCGCAAACGCGATTTTGAGAAAATTCCCGGAATTTATGGAGAAAATCGCGGAAGAGGCCGAAAAAAATCCGTCCGCCGGAAATCTGTCGCTCGCATACAGCCATCCCGAATGGCTCGTAAAAAAATGGATTTCGGAATTCGGATTGGAAACGGCGTTGGAGATTCTAAAAAACAATCGGATTCCCTCGGACGTATTTTTGCGCTCTTCAGGCTCGGAGGCTGCGCGCGCGCTCGAAAAAAAATTTGAAAAATCTCTCCGTTCGTCGCCTTTTGAAAATTTCAAAATTTTGGCGGGCGGAAGCTGGGAAGCCGCGGAAGAACTCCTCAAATCCGGCGAGTTTTACGCACAGGACCCATCCACGTCTTTCGCGCCCGCGCTCCTGAATCCGCGCGCCGGAGACTCAATCCTCGACTTGTGCGCCGCCCCCGGCGGAAAATCGCGCATGTGCGCCGACCTCGCCCTGCGCTCCGCGGATTTCGACAAGCCCTCATGCTCAAATTCCCTGCTCGTATCCGTGGACATTCCCGGCCCGAGAATGGAAAAACTCGAGGAAAACCTCTCCAAGATAGATTTTCTAAAATCGCATTCCATAGCCTCCGACCTTGAATCCGACGGCCTCGCCGCAGAGCTCGAAAAGCGCGGCCTTCCGGCGCTCTTCGACCGCGTTTTGCTCGACGCCCCGTGCTCCAACACGGGAGTGTTGCGCAGGCGGCCCGACGCTCGGTACAGGCTGAAAGAATTCGACATTTCCTCCTGCTCCGAACTCCAAAGAACCCTGATGGCGAAAGCCGCAAAATTCGTAAAGCCCGGCGGAAGATTAGTCTATTCAACCTGTTCAATCGAAAGAGAGGAAAATTTCCGCAACGCCGAATGGTTTGCGAAAAGTTTTCCGGACTTCGAGCTTGCCGAGAGCAAAATCTGCCTTCCCTCACTTTTTAATGACGGTGGAGGGGCTTTTCTCTTCAAGAGGAGCTCCAGAATATAAAAGTGTGAATTTAAATTAAAATCTATTCTTATTCTTATGGAGTGCAAACAAGTGCAATAACTTTTTTATAAATTGAAATTCAGTATCATAGGTTGATTGTGTCCGGAAAATAACTATCGGGATGATTGTAAAAAACTTCGTGTTGATGACATATTTACAATTTGTTCGGACAATATTTTCAAGTTATCGACACGGTTTTAAACAATTTTTGCCATATCTATAAAAGTACAAAAATGTAGGAATAGAGTTTTGGCGATTCCACACTCTCAAACGTTTTAGTAAAGAGACTGCGCGAGTTTTCGGAAGTCTTTAAAACAACTGTCCAAAAATGTAGCTTTTTTTCGAAAAAAAGGATTTTCGGGAATGAAAAATATTGCAAAAATCCTATTTGGAATCCGATAATTCCGCCATCATTTCCAATTTTCAAAGGGTTTAAAGCTCTTTGGAATATTTTATAATACGCAACTTAACCTACAAAGCTAAGGCTTTTGTTACGATTATGACAGAAGGCAGGTTTAAAACCATCCTCGAGGCGTATCCCCCAAAGAGGGAAAATCTCGTCAGCGTCTTGCAGGATATTCAGGAAGAGGAGGGGTTTATTTCCCCGGAAGCCGTGAGCGAGACAGCCGAATATTTTTTGATTTCGGAGGCCGACGCCTATTCCGTCGCGAGCTTCTACGCGCAGTTCAAGTTTAAGAAACCCGGCAGGCACACGATAAAGGTCTGCAAGGGAACCGCGTGCCACGTCAGGGGCTCGGGATCGCTGCTCGCCGCGCTCGAAGAGAGGCTCGGCATAAAGGAGGGCGAGACTACGCCGGACGGCCTCGTAAGCCTCGAGCGCGTCGCGTGCCTCGGCGCCTGCGCGCTCGCTCCGGCGATGGTTGTAGACGACAAAGTCCACGCGCGCGTGACGCTCGCGGAGATAGAAAAAATCCTCAAATCCCTGAAATAGCCATGAAGATTCTCGAAAGTTTAAGGGAATCCGCCAAAAAGAATTGGGCGGAATTCCAAAATCGGGCGCGCGTGATGGTCGGGGCCGCGACATGCGGGCGCGCCGCCGGAGCGGGGGAAGTAATAGAAGAATTTAAAAGGTCCCTGAAAGAAAACGGACTCGACGGGAAGGTCGAAGTGGTCGAAACCGCCTGCATCGGACTTTGCTACGCCGAGCCGCTCGTCGAAATAAAGCGCGAGGGCGAACCTTCCGTGCTCTATTCAAACGTGAAGCCCAAAGACGCGGCGAAGCTCGTGTCGGAGCATCTGATAGGCGGCAATCCCGTTGCGGAAAAAGCGGAAGCCGTCATGGCGGACGAAGAATACCGCGGCATAAAGCCGTTTAAAAAACACCCGATGGTGGAGCTGCAAAAGCGCATAGTGCTGCGCAACTGCGGCGTTATAGACCCCGAAAACTTCGAACATTGCCTCGCCCGCGGGGGATACGAGGGGTTTGAAAGGGCGCTTTCCATGCCGCCCGAAAAAGTCATAGAGGAGGTCACGGCAAGCGGCCTGCGCGGCAGGGGCGGCGCGGGTTTTCCGACGGGCGTAAAATGGGGCTTTGCGAGGTCGTCCAAGACTTCCCCCACAAAGTACATAATCTGCAACGCCGACGAGGGCGATCCGGGGGCGTTTATGGACCGCTCGGTTCTCGAGGGCGACCCGCACAGCGTGCTTGAAGGCCTGATGATTGCCGGCTACGCCATAGGCGCCGAATGCGCGTACATCTACGTGCGCTCCGAATACCCGCTGGCGATCCAGAGGCTCAAAAAAGCGATAGCGCAGGCGGAGGAAGCGGGGCTTCTTAAAAGGGAGCTGCCCAACGGCTTCAAATTTGAAATAAGGATAAAGAAAGGCTCGGGAGCCTTCGTCTGCGGCGAGGAAACCTCCCTCATGGCGAGCATCGAGGGCGTGCGCGCAATGCCGCGCCCGAAGCCGCCGTTCCCCGCCGCCAAGGGGCTCTTCAAAAAGCCGACCAACATAAACAACGTCGAGACGCTCGCCGCCGTCAGCTCCATAATGCGCGAAGGCGCGCAGATGTATTCGTCGCTGGGCTCGGAGAAGAGCAAGGGCACCAAGACGTTTTCGCTCGCGGGCAAAATAAAGAGGACGGGGCTCATCGAAGTGGAGCTCGGCCTGAAGCTCGACGACATAATAAACAAGATCGGCGGCGGCTGCGCGGACGGCAAAAAGTTCAAGGCCGTCCAGACTGGCGGCCCGTCGGGCGGCTGCCTCACGCCGGAGCACCTCTCCATACCGGTCGACTACGAGAGCCTGGCTGCGGCGGGCTCCATAATAGGCTCGGGCGGATTGGTCGTGATGAACGAGGACTCCTGCATGGTGGAAGTCGCGAAATTCTTTGTAAACTTCACCGAGAACGAGTCGTGCGGCAAGTGCATTCCCTGCCGCATGGGAACCCAGCACGCCCACGCGATTCTCGAAAAAATCACTTCCGGCAGGGGCGAAATGGAGGACATCGAGCGCCTCAAAAAAATAGCGTTTACGATGAAGCAGTCCTCCCTCTGCGGGCTCGGCCAGACGGCGCCCAACCCGATAGTCACTACTCTCAGATACTTCGAGGACGAATACCTCGCGCACATAAGGGAAAAGCGGTGCCCCGCGCTCGTCTGCCCGCAGTTGGTGCATTTCTCGGTGGACGCCGAAAAGTGCACGGGCTGCACCGCCTGCGAGCGCGTCTGCCCGACGGGCGCCATATCCGGCGGCGTCAAAAAGCCGCATTCCATAGATTCCGAAAAATGCATATCCTGCGGCGCGTGCTACCAGAGCTGCAGGTTCGGCGCAATCGCGAGGAAATAAAAAATGAGCACTTTCAAAATTACCATAGACGGACGCCAGGTCGATGCCGAACCCGGAATGACCGTACTCCAGGCCGCCAAAAAGGCGGGAATATTCATACCGTCGCTCTGCGCGCACGACGAGCTCGACCCCTACGGGGCGTGCCGCCTGTGCGTCGTGGAAATCGACGGAATGCGCGGAACCCCCACTTCCTGCACGACGCCCGCCGCCGAGGGAATGGTGGTGCGCACTACTTCCGAACAGCTCGAAACCCAGCGCCGGCGCACGATAGAGCTGATGATGAGCTCCCACCCGTCGCCGTGCCTCGTATGCGACTCCCGCGCGGACTGCGAGAGCGAGAAGAAAACGCCAACCCGCGCGACTTCCGCCACTCGTTGCGGGGCGTGTTCCAACCGCCCGGGCTGCGAGCTGCGCAAAGTCGCGCTCGGTTCGTATTCGCGCGATATCGGCCTCCCCATGATCTACGACCCCGCGAAGGTCGAGCGCGACGATCCTTTCATAGACAAGGACCACAACCTCTGCGTTCTGTGCGGCAGATGCTTTAGGGTCTGCGAGAAAATCCACTCCAAGCCCGCCATAAGCATCGCAAACCGCGGCAAGAAGGCGAAGATTTCGGCGGCTTTCGGCAGATCTTGGAGCTCTGAGGAGTGCCTGTTCTGCGGGGCGTGCATAGACGCCTGCCCGACCGGCTGCCTCACCGACAGGTGGGGAAAGTGGTTCGGCGAGCCCGACAAAACCGTGGAGTCCCGCTGCGCGATGTGCCCGAAGCACTGCAAGATCCTGCTGCGAATAAAGGACGGGAAAGTCGTCTCGGCGGGAATGGCGGCGCTGAACAAGGAGAGCGCGATTTGCCCGATAGGCAGGTTCGCGCTCCCGCAGATGGTAAACTCTCCGCGGCGGCTGCGCAAAATCGCCGTTCGGCGCGGCAGAGAGCAGGTTCCCGTCCCGCCGGAAGAGGCGGTCGAAAGGCTTTTTGAAATCCTCTCGCAAAACTCCGGAAAAATTCTCGTCATATCCAACGCAGGCGCGACTTACGAGAGCCGCAAGGCAATGCGCGCCATAGCGGGCGCGTTTGGCGGAAAGCTCGTCGAAATGCCGCTCGATTCCGACGCCTCAGGCCTTCCCGCCGACATCGCCGCAGACTTGGCCGCCGGCAAGTATTCCGCGGTCTTCTCCTACGGCGACTACATTTCCGAGGAGGCGGCGCAAAAGATAGCGCATCTGGCGATATTCGACATTATGAAAACTTCCGCGCAAAAGTTCGCGGAAGTCGTGCTGCCGATAAGCGCGTTTGCGGAAACTTCCGGCACGCTGGCCGCCCCCGACGGCTCCAAAATGGCCGTGCCCGCCGCGGTCGCCTCTTCCGGCGACCAGCGGCCCCTCAACGGCTACCTCTGCGACTTGTGCAAAAAGCTCGGCGTGGACGTCAAAAAATACGACTTCGACTTCGAGCCCCTTCCGGCGGATTTCAAATCGCCGACGGAGGACAAAAAGGCGTTGCCGCGCAGGGTATTGGGGCATTTCCTCGCCGACTGCGTTCCGGATCTCGGGCTGCTCGGCCTGCCGCATTCCCCGAAGTGGCATGAAAAGGCGGCGGCAAAGGCTTCCGGAGGCTTTGAAATCCTCGAGAACAAAATGCTCGTCCCCAATTTCCACGAGCTCACCGTCAAGGCGCCCGAGGCGGCGAAGTTCGCGCGCCCCGGACAGTTTGCGATACTCATGGCAAATTCCGACAGCGAGCGGTCTCCGTTCACGCTGGTAGACTGGAACGCCGAAGAGGGCTGGGTTAAGTTTATAATAGAGGAAGTCGGCAGGTCTTCCGCGGAGATCGGCGCGCTCCAAAAGGGCGACAGGCTCGCGGTTCTAAGCGGCCCGCTCGGGACGCCCCTCGACCTCGGGCGGTTCAAGGAGGGCTCGAGGGCCCTGCTGCTCGGCGGGTGCTACGGAATCGCCGCAATATACCCGATCGCCCGCGAGCTCAAAAAGGCGGGCGTCCGGACTGTGTGCGCGATAGAGGCGTCGTCATCATACATGCTCTATTACAAAGACAAGCTCGCATCGGTCTGCGACGAGCTCATAGTTTTCACCCGCGACGGCAGCGAAGGCCGCAGGGGAGGGTGCATAAACGTCATGGAAGAGCGCGGGGCGGAGTTCGACGAAATCGTCGCCATAGGCTGCGTGTTCATGATGAAGCAGTGCGCCTCCAAAGCTCCGGCGGACGGGCGCGACATGTTCTGCTCGCTCAACCCGATAATGGTCGACGGAACCGGCATGTGCGGAGCTTGCCGCGTGACGGTCGGCGGAGAGACGAAGTTCGCGTGCGTCGACGGCCCGTTCTTCCGCCTCGACAAGGTCGATTTCGGCGAGCTCGGCAAGCGCCGCTCGGCGTACAGGCTGATAGAGATAGAGGCGATGCCGCGCCATCTGAACGGCAAGTGCTACCGCGGTTAAAGCAAGGAATTTTCGGAGATATTTAAAATGTCAGAAGAAAAGGTAAGGAAAATCAAGGCGTCGGGACTTCCCCGCATGAAGATGCCCGAGCAGGATCCCGTGCGCAGGGCTTCCAACTTTGAGGAGGTTCCCTACGGCATTTCCCTCGAAATGGCGATGGACGAGGCCAGCCGCTGCCTGCAATGTCCCAAGCCGCGCTGCAAAGCCGCCTGCCCCGTCAACATAAACATTCCGCAGTTTGTCGCGGAAATTTCGAAGGGCGACCCGAAGGCGGCGGCGGAAAAGCTGAAGACGCAGACCGCCCTCCCCGCGGTGTGCGGCCGCGTCTGCCCGCAGGAGAGCCAGTGCGAGGGCAGCTGCGTGCTCGGAATCCGCGGCGAGCCCGTGGCTATCGGCGCGCTCGAAAGGTTCGCCGCCGACTACGTGCGCCTCAACAACCTTGAAAAAGCCCCCGAAAAGGCGGCGCCCACGGGCAAGAGGGTGGCCATAATCGGCTGCGGCCCCGCGGGAATCACGGCTGCGGCGGACTTGGCGATAGCCGGCCACGAAGTCGAAATTTTCGAGGCGCTCCACCTCCCGGGGGGCGTGCTGATGTACGGCATACCGCAGTTCCGCCTCCCGAAGGAAATCGTCTCGCACGAGGTCGAATCGCTCAAAAAGCTGGGCGTAAAAATCCATCTCAATTACATTGTCGGCAAGCTTAGGACTCTCGAAAGCCTGCTCGAAGACGGGTTCGACGCGGTATTCCTCGGCTCCGGCGCGGGCCTGCCGATGTTCCTCGGAATCCCGGGCGAAAACAGCGTGGGCGTATTCTCCGCAAACGAATTTCTCACGCGCTTCAACCTGATGAAGGCCTACGACTTTCCCGAGCACGGCACAACCCCCATCCGCGCGAAGCACATCATCACCGTCGGCGGCGGCAACGTCGCGATGGACTCGTCGAGAACCGCCCTGCGCGTCGGCGCCAAGTCGACAATCGTCTACCGCCGCGCGCTCGAGCAGATGCCCGCCCGCAAGGAGGAGATACATCACGCGCAGCAGGAGGGCGTGGAATTTCAGATGCTCACCAACCCCAAGCGCGTAATCGCCGGCGAAGACGGCAGGGTCGTCGCGCTCGAATGCGTCAGAATGGAACTCGGCGAACCCGACGCCTCCGGCCGCCGCTCTCCCGTCGAGATAAAGGGCAGCGAATTCCAAATTCCCTGCGACGTCGTGGTGGTGGCGATAGGCAACCGCCCGAATCCGCTGATTCCCATGACGAGCCCGAATCTCAAGACGACAAAGAAGGGCACGATAGAGTGCGACCCCGAAACTTTGCAGACTTCCATACCGCAGGTTTTCGCCGGCGGCGACGTCGTAAGCGGAGCCGCCACGGTAATCAGCGCCATGGGGCAGGCGAAAATAGCCGCGCGCAGCATAAACAGATTCCTGCGCGGCGAGCCGCTAAAAGATGCGCCTGCTGCTGTCTAACGACGACGGGATAGATTCTCCGTTTCTGCCTGCGTTCGCCGCGGCGCTTTCAGGGGTCGCGGACGTGGAAATCGTCGTCCCCGCGCGGGAGCAGAGCTGGATAGGGCGCGCGTACAACC
>CAJMOT010000050.1 GCA_905214995.1 uncultured bacterium
TCTTCGGGCTGAAATATGAGGCGATTGAGTTATAAGTTATAAGGGGGAGCTCGCCGCGCGCGGATTCGCCTATCCGTCGCCCCATTCGAGGGGCGAAATAAAAAAGCTCGCCCGCGGCCGAGCGCGCGGGTTCGGCTTTTGCGACGCCGAGCCGATTTTCCCGCCCGAGCTCCGCCCGCCCGCCGGAGCGCGCTTTGAATTTTCCGGAGACTTCGCGGGCGCAAATTGGCGGTTTCGGGTTCCCGACGGGGAGAGCGTGCGCTTCAGCGACTCGCTCGCGGGGGAAATGTCGTTCGTATGCGGGGAGGATTTCGGGGATTTTCTCGTCTGGCGCAAGTGCGGCGCCCCGTCCTACGAGCTCGCCTCGGCGGTAGACGACGCGCAAATGCGTATAACGGAAATCGTGCGCGGCGAGGATCTGCTGCTTTCGACGGCGCGCCAGATTCTGGTTTGGCGTGCGCTCGGGCTCGAAATCCCGAAATTCCGCCATTGCCACCTCCTGCTCGGCGACGACGGAAAAAAGCTTTCAAAGACTTCCATGCGCAAGGGCGGCGGGTCGAAGTGGCTCATGCGCCGGCGCACAGGCCGAGGATAAATTCGCAAAACCCTTCGGCCTCGCTTTCGGAATCCGCAAAGTGCGGCGGGACGCACATGAGCGTCGCGGACTCTGCGCGCGCCGCGGGGCTGCCCGCCTCTCCGAACCCTCCCCAGTATATGGGCGCGAACATCTTTTTTTCGCGGAGTTTTGCGTATACGGCGTCGCGGACGCGGGGATTCCGGAATTTCAGGACGGGGCAGCAGGCGGAGAAAATGTCGGGCGCGCGGCCGCCCGAAAAAGCGAGCTCTTCGAAAAATCCGTTGCCGCGCGCGGCGTCCGAAAACGCCCTTATGGCGGCGAACCTCCCTTGGGCGAGCTTTTCGATGTCGAGCCGCGCGAGGGTTTCGAAAGAGTACGCGCCCATTCTGCCCGGCTTTTTGCGCGCGGAAATTTTCGCCTCCGCCGCGTAGAACAGCTTTTCCGCAAATTCCTCCCATCCGCTCCCTCTCGACCGCGCGGCTGAGGCCGCGAGGAAGTCCGCCGAAAAGTCCGGCATGGAGGACGCGGGGCGCGCGAAAATTTCGGACGGGTTTTCCGCCTCGGCGAATCCGCCGTCCGGCAGCGGCAGCCATTTGCGCAGCGACCCGAACGCAAAGTCGGCGCCATGCGCGCGCGGCGAAAACGGCGCGTGGGAGGAGTTTTGGACGAGTATCGTCCCGGGGTTGCGGAGCTTCCATTCGCTCCATATTCCCATGTCGCGCAGGCCGAAAAAGTTTACCGCCATTACAGCGTCCCCCGCGCGGGCGCGCAGGGTTTCAAAACGCGGCGACTTTTCCGACGGCAGGTCTTCAAAAAATTCCGTTTCGCAGATTTCGCCTGCCGCCCGCGCCGCTTCCGGGCAAAAGTAGCGCGGCAGGAAAATCCTCCCCGCAAAGCCCGATTTTTTCATGCGCGCGAATATCCTGAAAAACGCCTCCCGCCCCGACGCGAAAAATTCCCAATCTTTGCGCGGGGGGCGCGGGGAGGGCGTGAAATCCCGCGCCGAGAGCGCGAAATTCGGCAGGGGGTGGATTTTTTGCGGGTCGAATTTCACGTCGCCCATTTCAAACGCGCTGTAAGCGCGCGTCCACAAAAAAGAGCGGAGAAAAAAATTTTTGAAATAATAATTGACATTTATAACGCTTTCATTTATTCAAATTTCCATGAATAAAAACATCCCTCTCGCGTTTGTCAGTCTTGCGGTTTTTCTAAACGTTTCCCCGCTTTATCCCGCGGATTACTATCAGGGTGGAAGCGGGGTGTTTGCCGACGATTCGACATGGTATATGGACGAAGCGCTCTCAACGCCGGCGGATTCCCACCCGATGACCTTTGAGGATACCGCCATTCTGCATAATACGAATGGAAGACTTTGGGTGACGCAGATAGATACATATGTCGGGAATATAATTTCCGCGGGCGTTTCCAATATGCAATTCGGCAGGGAACTGTTGGGCGCCGGCCCGTCGATAAATTTTCAGGTCGGCGGCAAGATAAAGGCGCAGATATGCAATATGGATGAAAACGCGTTTTTGATAGACACCGCTTTTGGCGGCGCCGAGGGAGAGGCGACTTTGGAAATGGCGGTTGGGGGAATTGAAGTCGGCGCGGAAATATGCGGGAACCATAATATAGATAGACGTTATGGGAAAGTCGATTTAACCTTGGATTTTTCGGAATCTCAAATGAAAAGTTCCACAGTAAACGTCAGCGGCGACGTTCTTATAGGAGGGGGATTGCAAACGCGCTTTGGAGCCGAACTTTATTTGGTTCTCGACAAGATGTCCGTCGAAGGGATTGTTGAAATGAAAAGAAACGCCGGGTCGTGGAGCAACATATATTTTGGCAAATCCGTGGTTCTGGAAACGGGCGGATTGTATACGGAATCTATGGGAGATTATACAATCACCCATTCCAACGGGGCGGGCGACTCGGTCTCCGTCATAATTCTGAGAAACGAGGCCGGATCCGACTATCAGTATATCGGCGCCATCGTGAGCGAATCCGCGTTCAATGAAAGTCCGGATGCAAGCGCGGCTTCCATAAATATTTGCATGCTCGGCGATGGGATACAGAGAATTGCCCAGGGAGTTAGAGACCAAACCGACATAACGGGCAAGGATGCCGGCGTATATTCCGTGGAGAGCGGAAAGCTGTTTTACGACAATTCCAATCTAAGGGCCGATTTCAGACTGGCGAAACTTGCGGTCGACGGCGGGTCGTTCGGAGCGTCGTATTGGGATTCGTCCCGGGCGGGGAGGGCGTATTTTAAAACCGCCGAAATCGCTAATGGAGGGCTTGCGTATGAAAATTTTGCGAATCACAACGCTCTTGAAACGGGAGGGAGCGACAAAATCGTAATCGCCGAGTCGCTCTCCAAAACGGGAGACGGAAAAATTTCCGTGGATTTCGCCGACAGGCACGGCAACGCTTTCGATTTGGCCGGATACGAAGTGGCGGAAGACGCGTTGGAAATCGACAATTGGATTGAAATCCTGACGGCCGGATATTTGGATGGCTTTGATTTGGAATCGAAGATAGGGGATAATGCGTACGGCGCGAACGGAGATTTTTACGCCGTAAACGTTGAAAACGGCTTTGCGTTTTTCCGCTGGGTGGACTTGGCGGGCGGCGGATATTCCCTGCAAGTGGGTTTTGCGCAGGTTCCGGAACCGGCGGCCGTCGCCGCCGTTTTCGGCGCGTTGGCCTTTCTGTTTGCCGCGCGGCTCAAAATTAAATGACGGGGAAGACGGGCAAAAGAAGGGCTGCGAAATTTCGCAGCCTTTTTTTATTTTCCGCTATCCGCGCCTCTTCCCCGCGGCGGCGGCCGCCGCAAACAGCCCGAGAGCCGCCGCAACCGCCTCGGGCTCGGGCACCGCCGGAGCGTAATTTATTACGCCTATCGCGTTGAGGTCGAATCCCCCGCTCTCGCTCGAAGGGTAGGGGTCGTAGATTGGGTTGCCCGCGCTGTCGACGCACGATCCGTCGCCCGTGATGTCGTCTATGCGCACGTAATTTATGTCGCCGAGATCGACGAGCGAGAACATTTCTATTATGTGCTTCGTGTATTCGAGCGAAAACGCGCTGTTTCCGGTCGTGGAGTCCGACGCGGCGTCGTAGTGCGCGACGGCGTAGTCGTAGGCGTATTGCAGCTCGCCGAGGTCGTAGCCGTGGCCCCAGTTGCACATGTATTTCGAGCCGAGATTGTATATGTATTCCGGATAATTGTCGTTCGTGTACGGGCCTATCGGATTCGCGCCGACGTAGAAGTTCGGGAAGGTTATGAAATTCACGCCGTCGGTCGATACGGATACGTACGCGAGCTCCAGGAAGCCGGCGTTTACGGCGTTTTCAAATACGGCGAAATCGAGGCCTTCCCCGTCGGCGATCGGCCTGCCGAAAGTTAGCGTTATGGAGCCTCCGTCGCCGAGGGATACGACATGGTAGACCGACGAGGCGTCAGGATCATAGTTCGGGGACGAAGGGTCGGTGTCGCCGTAGTCGGCGAGTCCGGCGGAGCCGAGGGCCTTTTCGGGCGTCCGCCACCTGTCTATTACGTTGGAGCCGTATGACACGTTTTCGTATCCCGTCGCCCAGCCTTTTATGGCGGAGTTTCTGTAATACACTTCCGAGGTTTTCGAGGGGTCGATTCCCGCCTGGCCGCAGTACAGTATCCCGTACTCGTCCACGGTGTAGCTCTCCCCGTTTTGGGGTATGTAGTATTCGCCGGCGTATGCCGACAGCGCGGCGATTGCCGCCGTTATGGAAGTCAGTTTTGCTTTCATGTCTAATATTTCAGCGATATTCCCATTTTGAATACCCTGCCCGCGCACGGATAGTATGAGCCGTTGTACGCGAACACGGCGTAGTTTTCATTAAAGACGTTTTCTATGGCGCCGAATACGGCGGCGTATTTGCATATGCGGTAGCTCGCGAGCAGGTCGAACGTGGCGAACCCGGGTATGCGGCGCATGGAGTTTGCGAAATCGTTGCCCATCGTCTGCGGCATCGACCAGTTGCCGCGCGCGGTCAGCTCCAAACCTTCTATGGGTTTGAGCGTTATCCCCGCGGTTCCGGAAAACGGCGGCACGAGCGGAATTTTGTTTCCGCCGTACCTGCCGCTTGCGAAGCGCGCGTCAACGGCTCCCGCGCCAGCGAAAACGCCGAAGTATTCGGAGTCGTACCTGACGGAAAAATCCGAGCCGAGCCTGCGCGTGGACGAAAAGTTTTCGTTGAGCCCGCTGGCGTAGTCGTACATTATTTCGTTGTCCAGATACGTGGCGTAGAAGCTCAGGTTTACGCGCCATCCGCCGGAGATGCGCGTGTATCCTATCTCGTAGTTTTGTCCGGTTTCCGGCTTCAAGTCTTTGTTGAATGGAAACGCCGAGGCCTGGTAATACCCCTGGTAAAAGGCGATTTCGTCGGTGGACGGGTACCTGTATATCTGGTCGAAGCGCGCGTACACGGAATTTTCGCCGTCGAGCTTGTATGTGGCCCCGAACGATCCGGCGAATCCCCCCTGCCACTGGCTTTCGTCATAGGTGTTTTGGGGGTCCGGCCTCGGAGGACGGTTGCCCATGTATATGAACCTCCTGCTGTCGGCGCTCGTGTAGGAGCCCTCCGCGCGCGCGGAAGCGGAGAATATCAGATTGTCCGCCGCCCTGTATTCCGCGCCCGCGTATCCGCCCGCGTTTCCGCGCTCGACTTTCGCCCTGTCGGGATTTTGCGCGCCGCTGGCGAAGAATCTGTAAGAATCGAAGTCTATGGAGGTGAAGTCCGCGTCGGCGCCCGCGTAAAGCGTCCAGTCTTCAAACCTGTCTATTTCGCATCTGGGCGACAGCGTGAAAGTGAGCTGGTCGTTGCGGTTTTGCGACGGGGCGAGTGCGTTGCTTTCCTCGACTATTCTGTTTCTGAAATTCGCGCCGAACTGTATTTCTCCGCGCCCGAGGGCGGACTCGTTTTTGAGCGTTGCGGAATAGACTCCCCCCTTGTATTTGTACAGCATCCGCAAGTCGGCGTCGCGGGGGTTGTTCTGGAAGCCGTTCCAGTCCGTGCCCGTGGCGTATTCGGTTTCCGCCAGCGAAAAGTTTCCGGCCAGCTCGATTTTCGCGGAATCGGATATTTTGCAGCTTGCGGAGGCGTTTACCGTGTCGGCCCAAGCCCTCGAATTTTCGCGGTATCCGTCGTTGTCGTACCTGTTGGCGTCGATTCCGTATCCGAATCCGCCGGCGGATCCGCGAAACGACGCGTCCGCCGAATACAGCCCGTACGAGCCCATCATGCCGTTCAGCTCTATCGCGTTTTCTTCGGCGTCCTTTTTTGTCGAGATTTTTACGACCCCCGCGACCGCGTTGTTGCCGTACATCGCGCTTTGGGCGCCCCTCAGCACCTCTATGCTCTCGACGTTCGAAAGGGGGATTTGCAGCCAGTTTGTCTCCGACATGTCCGCGCGGTTGTACCGCTGCCCGTCGACGAGGACGAGAACCCTCAGCTGGGAATTTTCCCCGAATCCGCGCATGGCTATATTGCCGTTCGACGAATCGCCGGTATAGCTCATAAAGCGCACGTTGCCGGTGCGCTGCAGCATCTCGGGAACGGTGGACGCGCCGCTCTTTTCTATTTCGTCCGAGCCTATCACGGTCGAGTTTACGGGCTGGTCGAGCGCGGCGGAGGCGAACCTGTACGCCGTCGCCTCCACGGGCGCGAGCTCCGGCGCGCGTTCGCCGCGCTCTTCGCCGCCGTCCGGATTTTCCGCGGCCGCCGCAACTGCGGGAAGCGCGAGCATGATTGCCTTTAAAATTCTGAAGTTCACTTTTTGGCTTTCGTGGGGCAAAGCCTCCCGCCGCCGGCGGGCGCGCGTTGCCGCAGAATGAAAAACGCGGGGCGCGCGCGAAAAACGAAAAGCCGCGCGCCCCGCGCCGTTGGTTATCTGCGTGAAGAAATCTTTCTGTTGCGCAGCGCCGTTAGGAGCGCGAGCGCTCCGAATAGTGCGGAGACTGCTGCGGGTTCCGGAACCGCTCCGTATACGATGTTGTCGAGCGCGAAATACGCGGGAGACGTCATGCCCCATGCGTTGCCGAAGGACGAGAGGATTTGGAAGTCCAGCCCTATCAGCCCGTCGGCGGAAAGCGAGGACAGGTCGACAGTGTTCCATTCTTCGCTGAGGAATCCGTGGGAGGCGAGCACATAGCATACCGCTTCGTCGGTTTCAGTCAGCGTTCCGTCCGCGTATATCCCGCGGATTAGGACGGCGAAAAACGCGTCGTCGGTGTTGTAAACGCTGTCGTAGACGATGAGCCCATCCTCGCTTTCGGTGTAGCCCATATTCATCGAACTGTCGGGATTGCCGAGTATTTTTGCGCCGACGAGCGTGTTGGCTATGTCCACCGAGCTCACCGAAACTATGTCGTCAAAAACCAGCTGGTAGGTTTCGGGCGCCGTAGAAAAATATTCGGTTCCCTTGTATGCGGTCTTGCTCGCAACCCCGTTTGAATCGGAGACGTTGCCGTAAAATACCGCGTATTGTTGCGAGCCCCCCGCGCCGGTTCCGGTGACGGAGCAGAGGTCGTTTGAATACGATATGTTGGATGTGTCGGAGGAATTTGAGAGCAGAAATCCGCCGCCGTTGTAATATTCGTAATTGTATGAGGTAGTCTTGAACTGCAATCCGCTCGAAATGCCGTCCACCGCAGAATTCCACTCAAACCTGCCGAGGTTGGAGGGCATCGCCTGCCACGATGTCACCGAACCGGAGGGCGACGGCGACCATTCGTATACGTCCTCGCCTCCGTAGACGGAGTAGTCCGTGTATGAGAATTCCCAGTTTCCGCGGATCGGAACGTCGTCAAACGATATTGCGGCCGCGTTTGCCGCCGCCGCCATTGCCAGGCCCGCGCCCAGCGCCGATATTTTTTTCAATTTCATAGTTTGCCTTTTTTCGTTTTGGAATTTTGCCTCCCTCTCCGGAAAACGGGGGAGGCTTGCGGGCGAAAAAAGGCGCATGGCGCGCGGGATTTGACGGAAAAGCGGGCGCCGTGCCGAATCGCAACCAAGCCCTCTGTCTTCCTTGCGCGGGAACCAAAGGGAAATTTCCAGGCACGTCTTCTGGCTTGCGTCCCGGCGGGGGAGGGAAAATTCCCGCCCGCCTTCCGTGCGCCTTCCCGCGCTTTGCGCAGTGGCTTTGTGCCCGGATTTTGAGGACGATTACAGAGGCGCGACCGCGTCCGATTCTCACGGACTTCCGTTTGCCTGAAAATGTCGCCGCCGGCTTGCTTCATTGCCGGCTGTCGGATTTAAAAAAATCCGCATGAAAATGAACTGCTCGCAATGAAAATTGACGCCGGGCGGAAATGTCAAACGTTTTTTGAGATTATTTTTTGCGGAAGGCCCGCAGGAAATTTTCCGCGCCCAAAATATTTTTCGATTTTCGCCGTCGAATTTGAACGCGGCGGCCCCGTTTTTTCTCAAAGCTTTTGCAATGAAAAAAACCGTTATATTTTGCTCGGCAATTCTGGCGTGCGCGCTTGTTGCGTGCGCCGCAATACTCGTCAACCCGTCGGTTGTGTTCCGCAGCGCAGGGGGGATAAAGGTCAAGGGAACCGCCGTAGAGCGCGTCCAAAGCGACGCCGCCGAATGGGGCGCCAAGATTTGCGTGCGCGCCCCATCCCTGCGCGCGGCAGCGGCGGAAGCGGAGAAATTCGCGGCGCTCGCGAAGGCGGAGTTTGAAAAGCGTTCCGTCCGGCGCGCGGAATTTTCCGCCGTATCCGCAAGCCCCGTCTACAAAGTCGAAAAGGGGGCAACTACAAATGCAGTGGAAGCGTATGCGGCGGCGCTTTCGATTTCCGTCTCCGCAAAGTCGCGCGAAGAAATCGCCAATGTTGAAGCCGCGTGTTCCGAGCTCCTCAAAAGCGGCGTTCCGATCTTCCCCGGGGAGGCGCGGTATTACTATACCGGATTGGAATCGCTCAAAATGCGGCTGCTCGAGGCCGCCGCCCAAAACGCGCGCGAAAGGGCGGAAAAGCTCGTGAGCGGCAGCGGCTCCAAGCTCGGGCCCGTCGTGTCGGCGTCGCAGGGGATATTCCAGATCACGCGCCCGCTGTCCAACGATACGAGCGATTGGGGAATGTACGACACTTCAAGCTTTGAAAAGGACGTGAAGTGCGTCGTCACGATAGAGTTTTCCGCGGCGGGCAGATAGCGCGCCTAAAACGATACGATCAGCTGGCCGCCGAGGACGAGGGCGTCGTCGAGTTCGCTGTTGCCGTTGGGCCTGAATATGTATTGCAGGTCGGGCTGTATGGAGACGCGTTCGTTGAGCTGGATTACGTAGGTGGCCTCAACGACCATTTCGTAGGTGGCGGAGTACGACGCAGCCCCTTTCCCGTATCCGTAGTTTGAGTTGAACGAGCCGTAAAGCCACGAGAAATATAACCCGTCCTGGCTGCGGTACGGCATGAACCCTTGCAGCTGTATTCCCCAGTATGCCATCCACGGCATCGTGGAGACGCTTTGGACGGGGGAGCATTGCAAGCCCGCCCAGACGCTCGCGTAGCGGCAGAGGGCGTCGGGGTCTCGCCAGACCATCTGCTGGCCCTGTATCCAGAAGCCGTAGCCGCTGCCGCGGGTTCCGCCCGAATAGTTTGCAAGGCCGTCGTATCCGCCGAAAAAGTATCCGCCTATCTGGTATAGCCCCCGCAATCCCGTGCCGTCGAGCGGCTTGCCGCTTGCGTCCTTCCGCCTGAAAAACTCGGGGCTCCAAGCCGCCTGGAAGAGCGCCATGTAGCCGTCGTCGGAGCTTATGCCGAATTCCGTGCCGTTCCAGTCGGCGTCCCCGAGCGACTGCGGAGCCTGGTAGAGGCCGGCGGATAGCGTCACCTCCGACGCGGGCGAGTATCGGACGTTGACGCCCCATGTCGCCTGCGGGGACGACGTGAAGGGCGAGTTGTAGAATATGGCCTCCGGCGTGCTGTCCATTCCGCCGCTTACGAGGTACGCCATGACGGGAAGGCTGTTGAATGCGTCGGACATGGACATGCGCCCGAAGTTCGCTTCCAGCGTCCCGGCGCGCGTTTCGAACGTCTGCGTAAAATACATTTCGTAGAATGCCGCGCCGTTTACGACGTAGGATTCCGACGCCGTGAAAAAGTTTCCGATTTTCTCGGAGAGATTGCCTCCGGAGCTGTACGCGCCTGAAATAGTGAAAGCCCCTCCCTTCCATCCGATCTGCCTTTCGAGGTCGAAGTCGAGCCCGAATATCATTTCCCCCGTATAGTTTGCGCCCTGTTCGGCGCCGCCGTAGGGGTTGCCGACGAGAACCGCGCAGTAGTCGAAGAAGAATCTTGCGCCCGTCGAGTCTTCGAGGCTTGAATTCGCGCTCTCGATTTGTGTTGCGGCGCAGTCGAGGCCGAGGTTTCCGCAGGGCAGGGCGGCGTCCGCGCCTTCGGTTTGCGCCGCGAATGCGGCGGCGCACGAGGCGCACAGCGGTAAGAGTTTTCTCTTCATGGCGTTTGCGGTTTAAATGATATGCGCGAATGCGCGCCGCGCTTTTTCGCGCCACTTTCCGACACCGCGAAACGCGCGTTTGTTCTGCGGAAATTCGGGCGCAAAAAAATCCGCCCTAAATGCGGGCGGCATTGCGAATGCGGCGGGCGCGCCGGTCTCCGGATTTCTCAGAAGCTTTTTATGGCCTCGTCGCGGGTGGTGTAGATCGGGAATATCGTGGTGAATCCGGAGATCTCAAACACCTGCTTGACGTTTTGGCTGAGCCCCGAGAGTGCGATTTCGCCGGAGATCTTTTTGAACTGTTTGGCGGCCGCGAGCAGCACGCGCAACCCCGCGCTGCTGATGTATTCGAGGTCGCGGCAGTCCACGAGGATCTTCGTGCAGTTTTCGTCAAAGAGCTTGTTGAAGGCTTTTTCGAGGTCGGCGGTTGTCGTGACATTGAGTCTCCCGTTGAGGGCTATAATCGACACGTCGTTGCTTTTTTCTTCTGTGATTTCCATGTTGGGCTGTCGGGGTTTATAAAAAATTTGCGCCATTCTTGCTCCGGATTCCGAAAAAATCAAGAAAATTAAACTTTCGCGCCCGCCGCGCAAAATGGCGTCGCAATTTATATATATTAGAGCGGACGCGGCGCGCGGGGCAAAAAAAATTGCGCCCGCAGAAAAATGCTTGAAGAGCGGGCGGATCGGGTATTATTTTATTTACACTAACGCATCGTAACAAACAAAGGAAATCTACTATGGCAAGACCTCTGACTCTGTTTACCGGCCAATGGGCCGACATGAAACTCGAAGACCTCGCGCCCCTCGCGAAAAAAATGGGCTACGAGGGCCTTGAAATCGCGCTTACGGCAAACCATTTCGACATGACGAAAGCCGGCGACAAGGACTACCTCAAAAGCCGCTGGGACATTCTCGCCTCCAACGGGCTCAACTGTTTTGCGCTCTCCAACCACCTCGTCGGCCAGTGCGTGTGCGACAACATCGATTCGCGCCACAGGGCTATGATGCAGGACTACATCTGGGGCGACGGCGACCCCGAGGGCGTGCGCCGGCGCGCGGCGGAAGAGATGGTAAAAACCGCCTCAGTGTGCAAGACTTTCATGGAAATGCGCCCCGATTCCCTTGCGGCTTCCCCGATCGCCCCGACGGTCACGGGCTTTACGGGCTCTTCCATCTGGCAGTATCTCTATTCTTTCCCGCCGGCGTCCAAGGAGATGATAGAGGCCGGATACGCCGATTTCGCGAAGCGTTGGACGCCCATTCTCGACGCTTTCGACGCGCAGGGCGTAAACTTTGCGCTCGAAGTCCATCCGACGGAAATCGCCTTCGACATCGCCTCCGCCGAGAGGGCGCTAAAAGCCGTGAATTGCCACAAGCGTTTCGGCTTCAATTACGACCCATCGCACTTCGGCTATCAGGGCGTGGACTACGTCAAATTTATCCGCAAGTTCTCCGACAGGATTTTCCACGCACACATGAAGGACGTCTGGTGGGGGCACGGCAACGGAGAAGCCGGCGTATTCGGCGGGCACACGGAGTTCTGCGATCCCCGCAGGTACTGGGACTTCCGCTCCATCGGCCACGGCGACATCAATTTTGAGGAGATAATCGTCGCCCTCAACGACATCGGCTACAACGGCCCGCTCTCGGTCGAGTGGGAAGACGGGCGCATGGACAGGGTCCACGGCGCGACGGAGTCCGCCGCCCGCGTGCGCTCCTTCGATTTCCCCCGCTCGGAAATCGCGTTCGATTCCGCTTTCGACACCTCCAACCAGTAAAGTTTTCGGCCCTTCGGCTGCGGGAGGCTTCGGCGGCTTTCCGCAGCCTTTCGTTTGCCGATTTTTTGCGCTTTCTGTATTGTGTTTTTTCTTTACAAAATGCGCGCGCGGGGTATAGCTTTTTTCGAAAGGGCTTATTCCTTTACCAATCTAAAATAGAAAATAAACATAATGAAATTCTCAAATCTCACTTATACAATGGCGTTTTGGCTGCTCCGATTTTGGCTGGCGGCAAGGGCTATCGGCACGGGGCTGACGAAATTTATCGGCAAGGTAAACGGGGAAATTCCCAATCCCGAATACGAGGTTAAGATAAAGGAGGCTATGGCGGACGGATTGTCGCGCAGCGAAGCCGCCGAACTCGTCACCGACATTCCCGAAAAGATCAGCGGGACGATAGACGTCATCAGCGTATCCGCCTATCACGGCTTGCCCGAAAAGGGCCCGATGACCATTGAAACGTTTAGCGCGAGCCCCCTCATGCCCTCGTTTATGGTAGGCCCGTATTCGGCGGTTCTCGGATACGCGCTCATCGCCCTCGGGCTCACGGTTCTGCTCGGCATATGCACGCGCGTTTCCCTCTTCCTGATGGGGCTGCTGTACATCTCCCTGACGTGGGGCTTCATAATCCTCGAACCGAATATGGGCCCGAGCGCCGCCGCGGGCATAGCGTACCTCGGCGTGCATATGCTTCTAATCGTCGCCGCCCTGTTCCTCGCGGACTACAACAAGTTCGAGCTTCTGCCCTGCAAAAAGTTCGGATTTTGCAAGTGCTGCGACAAAGAGTAGTTCTTAACTTTTTACAATAAATACGATATAAAATTATGAATATTTTCAACCGCAGAGATTTTCTCAAATTGGCGGGAACCGCCGCCGGCGGGCTCGTGCTCTCCCCGGGTATGCTTTCCGCCCAGCGCAAGGGCGGCGACAAGGTGAACGTCGCCGTCGTCGGATATGGGGCGGAGGGCGAAGTCCTCATGAACAGCCTTCTCAAGCTGCCATACATCAATTTTGTCGCAATCTGCGACATCTGGCAGCCCAGGTGCAACTACGCCGCGGCCACCATAATGAGGCAGCTCAAACAGAAACCCGCCAGATACACCATAAATCTCGGCGGGAAAGACCCCTACGCGCCCCTCGTCAAGAAGGGCAGAATAGGCGAAGTCAAGGGCGAAAACTACAAGGATCTCATCAAAAACCACGCCAAGGAGCTCGACGCGGTCGTCATCGCCACTCCCGACTTCTGGCACGCGCCCATGACCGTCGACTTCCTCAACGCCGGCGTCAACGTCTATTGCGAAAAGATGATGTCCGACACTCTCGAAGGCGCCAAGAGCATGGTGAAGGCCGCCCGCAAGAGCGGAAAGCTCCTCCAAATCGGCCACCAGAGGACTTCCAACCCCCGCTACATCTACGCCCGCGACGTCCTGCTGCGCAAGCACAACATCTGCGGCAACATAATGGCGTGCAACGGGCAGTGGAATAGGGCCGTTTCCCAGGATCTCACTTGGCCCGCCAAGGCCGAAATTCCCGCGGAAAAACTCAAGGAGTACGGCTATAAGGATATGAACCAGTTCAGGAATTGGCGTTGGCACAAGGGACTCGGCGGAGGCGCCATATCCGACTTGGGCGCCCACCAGATCGACATATTCGGCTGGATGCTCGGCGCGCATCCAACGCGCGTGATGGCCTCCGGCAACCGCGACTATTATAAAAAGCCCGACGGCTCGCCCGCGCACGATTGGGACGACAACGTCATGTGCATTTTCGAATTCGACAAAACCTTCCAGGGCAAGAAGGCCCAGGCATTCTATCAGGTTCTGACGACGACTTCCTCCGGCGGCGGCTATTTCGAATCTTTCATGGGCGACCAGGGCACTCTGAAAATGTCGGAAAATCCCGCCCTAACCAAGCTCTTCCGCGAAAACAACGCTCCGGATTGGGGCGACCTCGTGAAGCAGGGCGTCATAGGCTCCGGCGACGCGG
>CAJMOT010000051.1 GCA_905214995.1 uncultured bacterium
GACGTACAGAACCTCGTCGACCTGCGCTCCGGCAGCCTGCGTCATGCGCCGCCGCGTGTAGGTGGAAAGCGAATCGAGGTATCGGCGCGACCCCTCCGCGTACAGGACGCCGAGCGCGAGCGAAGATTTCCCCGAACCCGAAACTCCGGCAATGCCCACGATTTTGTTAAGCGGTATGTCTACGTCCACATTTTTGAGATTGTGCACGCGCGCGCCGCGAATCTTTATTTTGTCTACCATAAAAAAATTCCGTTGGCGAATGGACGTTCGCCCCCAATCGGGGCAAACAGGCGGAAAGTTTTAGGGCAAACCCGCAAAAAATCCACAAAATTATCCGGCGGCCGGCGCGCAATGCGCGGAAAAAATTTTGCAAAAAAAGCGCCGGAGCCTCGGGAAACCGGAAGATTTTCCCGCGCCCGAGCGGACGGATTCCGCCCCGGGAAAAGAAACGCCCGCGCCGAAAAGCGGCGCGGGCGCGGAACTACAACAGACAGACAGTTCCCAAACGGCAATATTTTATTTCGAGACGAGTTCCTGCACTTTCGCAAGAGACTCCGAAAGCTCTTCGCACGCGGATATGGCGGCGTTCAGGGCGTCCTTGTCGCCGAGGCTCCGGCTTAGCGGCTTCTTAAAGGCGTCGAGCGCGCCGAGAGCCTTTTCTATCGAAGCCTTCACTTTCGCGTCGGCGTCGGCGGATTTGGCGGCGGCGACGGGCGAAACCTTTTCATAGGAGGCGCGCACGCTCAATATGTTGTCGCGGCAGTCCTCGAGCGACGTGAGGCTGTATAGCGATTCGCATTCCTTCGGGTCGCCGGACTTTGCGGGGCCGCCTATCTTCGACTCCGCGAGCTCCGTCACGATGTCAACGCACCCCTGCACGATCTCTTCGAGCGCCTCCGCCTGCGAACCGTAGCGGCTTCCGGATTTTCCGGCCTTCTTGATCTCGTCGGCGTACGGCTTTCCGACTTCGATTTCCGCCTCTTCAAGGTATTTGGCCTTCTCTTCCGAGAGCGCGCCGGAACCGGCCCACCATGCTTCGAGCGCAATGCAGTCTTCCGCTATGACGCGGGACGCCGCCGCAAGATACGCCATCTGCCCCTTGGTTATGTCGGAGGCCTTGCGGGGCTTGCCGTCGCGGTAGAGCAGGTACTCGACCGCGTGGAATCCGCGCAGCGCGGCGCCGAGATAGTCGCGCACATAGCCCGCGTCTATTTCGAGCTTGCCGGAATCAATCTGCGCGAGCACGGCGTCGAGCTGAACCCTGTCGAGCGGCCAGGAGTCTAGCTTCGGGTCGAGGCTCGCGAAGGCTGCGGGGCCGAACAGGAAGGATTCGCTGAGCTCCCACTGCTTTCTGACATCCTTCCAGCGGCCGGCGGCCTCGGCGACTTTGGCGTCGGAGGGGTCTTTCTTCAAAGACTCAACGGCCTTGTCAAGCTTTACGGCGGCGTCGCCCATTTTTGAGTATGTGGCGACGACGACATTGTCCGCGTAATCGGCGAGGGCGGATTCAACCTCCGCGGGGGTCTGCGCGAACGCCGCCGCCGCAAACGCCGCGCTCCCGAGGGAGAGCGCCAGTTTTTGTAATAACGAGTTTTTCTTCGATTCTATTTTCATGTTCGTATATGGAAAAATTTTTTTCGTTTTTTCAAAGGCGCCCAGGGACGAGGGAGGCGTTTCTTAAAAAAGTTAGTTTAAGCTAACTTTCCCAAGACGGCGGCGTCAAGCAAAAATGTTAGTTTATTCTAACTTTTCGCGCCTTCCTCCCCTTCCCGCCTGAATGAATTTTCAGCAGCGCGCGCAACGCGGCTACGGACATTTAACTTTCGCTTTCGGCGCATGCGGCAAACCGCCAAACGGCGCGCAAAATGCCTCCGCCCGCAAGAGAAGGCTGAAAAACTCCAAGTCGACCGCTCGCAGACCCTTTGCGCAACGCAGACAAACCGGCGAAAGCGGAATTTTCCGCTTTCGGGCCTAAAATCGGGCTTTTCCCAAGCGTTCGCCGCGCCGCCGAATGCTTGCTTTCGCCCCGAAGAAGTCCGCAAAGACGAACTGGTTTTTCCCAAAAGCCGGGTGCGCGCCCATGAAATCTTACCGCACAGAACGCAAAATTTTTACCCACCGCAGGTCAGCGCGCATTTCCAACGGAACGCGCCCATGCGAAATTTCATTCTTAAAACCGCGCAAACAACGCGCAGGAAAGGCGGCGCGGCGGCGTTTATTGCCGGATTCGCCAAACGCCCTGCCTTGCGCGGCCGAACGCCTCCAAAAAACGCCCGCTTTCGAGATTTCCAAAAGCGGGGCGCGGGCGGGAAAGCGGGCTTTGCGCCTTCGCCAAAAGTCTCAATACCTCAATATGTACCCGTTGAGCAGCAAATTTTTCAACTCCCGCTCCGTAATCCACACGGGCTTCTTGGAAAGCCCCGCGACGAGGTATTCGTCGGTCTTTTTGTTGAAGCCCAAAAGCAGCGCCGAAGAAAACATCCTGTCGCGCGAGCCGGCAATCTTCTTTTTTTCAAGCTTCCGCAGCGACTTCGACCACTCGTCTGGAGACTTCGCAGAACTCCTCTCCGCAAGGCGCGCGGTAAAGTCGCCCTGATAGAGGTCGGAATCCGCCATCCAGCAGAGAATCGGAACGCCGTCTTCAATTCTCTGGCGAAAGTTGTTCGCCGTAAACCCTACTTTCTGCAAGCCCATATTTTTGGAGGCAAGATACCTGTTTGCGCCCCCAATCAGCCCGTCGACAGGAACGCTGCTCTTGCGGTTGCCCTTCTTGTCCACGGCTCCGGTGGCCCTGTTCATAGATTCGTCGAGCTTCTCGAAATCGAGATCCTTGTCCACGTATGAAATGAACACGAGCATCGACGGCCTCACAACGTCCACGTTTTTCAGCTTGGAGCTGTCGGGCATCGGAAGCTCGTTTATGAACACGTCGCCGAACTGATTGGTTTCGACGCGGGTCTTAAATTTCCGCTTCAAATCGGCCTTCAGCTTCGAGGCGTCCGAATTGTCCGCCGCCCAAAGGCCCGGGAATGAAACGGATGCAAAAAGCAAACAGGCGAAAATAGTCTTAATCTTCATATGCAATCTCCTTTTAAGCGGAGAAAACAGATTTTCGGAAAAAGTCAACCAATTAAGCGGGCGGCCGCCCCTCCGCCCCAAATGCGCGGAAAAGGGAAAACCCGCGGCTATTTGCCCGACGAGGCCTTCGCCGCTTTCGCGCGCTCCGACGCGGCCTTCATAGCGTCGGAGCGCGCCACCGCCTTCGAGAGCTTTTCGCCGATGTCCGCATGCTTTGAAAGCTCGCGCGCAAGCGATGCCACCGCCCCGACGTATTCCATTGAATCCGACAGATCCGCGAGGCGCCCGAGCGCGCTTTTCGCCGCCTGCGCGCCGCCGCGCGGGATGAGATAGCGGCATATCTCCATCGCAAGCCCCCTGTTTGAAGCTTCCGAATAGAGGTCTCGCCCGAGCGCGTCGGAGGCGAGGCGGACGGATTCCGCAGAATTTCCCTCCGCCGCCGCGATCTGCGAGAGCTTCCAAAGCAGCGCGCCGTCCGGAATTTTTCCGACGTACTTCGAGCCGAAATCGAACGCCGCCGCCGAGCCCTTTTCGCGCGAGATGCCGTTCATCATGCGGATTACGGAATACTGCGAAAGCGCGTCCGCCGAGCCGGAATCTATGGCGCGCATCTGCGCGTCAAGACCGGTTTTGAACGGTTTGAAAAGCGGGTCGCCCACGAACACGCCCTGCCAGCTCAAAAACGGCATTGCGGCGGTCGCTGCCTCGCCCGAGGACATTCCGCGCGCGAGGGCGAGAGCGTAAACGTGCGGATGGTGCGTGCCGCCGAGGTACGGTTCGTAGACGTTCCCGAAAACGGCCGCCGCGCCTTTGGAGACGAACGCCGGAGTCCAGTTGGCGGCGTTTCGCATGTCGGAAGCGCTGAACGAATATATGTGCAGCGCGCTCGCCCCGCGCGGAAAAGAAAACCCCTTCTCGGCGAAATATCCGCACGGGCGGAAAGCGTACCACCCGAAGTAAAACGCCGGCGCGTCCATTCTGTCCGAGCAGCCGAAGAGCCCGGGCTCCGAATTTTCCGATACGTCAAAGCCCGCGACGGAGAGGATTTTCGCGGCGGCGTCGAGCCACCGGTCGCCCGTCTTTTCGCGCTTGGACTTGTCTATGTAAACGCGCCCCGCGATTCCCCTTTCCTCGGCCTCGATCGCGCTTTTCACGAGCCCCTCTGCGTCCGCGCGCGCCGCTCCGTCGAGCCGCGCCACGGGAATAACGCCCGCTATCGACGGCGTCATGCCCCAAGAATAGTTGTTGAAGAGCGGGTTTTTCAAAAATCCCGCGAGCGTCTTTGAGGAAACGAACCTGCCCGAGAGCTCGGAATCGACGCTCGCGGCGTCTGAAAACGATTTGGGAGGGTTGGGCGCGGGGGATTTCGGCGACGGGTTCACCCCCCACGGAACGCCCCGGCAGAGCACGAGAAACCCTATGTCGTGGGATATGTACGAATAGATCTCGCGGCCGGACGGCTCCCTGCCCCCGAGTTTCACCGCCTTCAACGCCCCGCGCTTCGCGAGCTCCGCGACGAGCGGGTTCTCGATTTTTTCAAAGTATTCCGCCTTTGAGATCTTTCCGGCTTTCGGCATCGGCAACCCGACGATATTCCCTTTGGGGATTCCGCGCGCCGAGGCGTAAAAATCGGCTATCGCGAGAGAATCGGGGTCGTCCGAATTTGCGACAACATAAACCTTTGACGGCAAAACTTCCGCCCGCGCGCAGAGCGCGAAAAAGGCGGCGGACAAAAAAAGGAAAACGGCGCGTTTCATGGTTTGCATTTTGCCCGAGGCCGCCGCCGTTTACAAGCGGCAAAAAAAACCATGGCCCAAAAATTTCGCCATTCTTATTTTCCGCCGCGATTCTTCCGGAACCGCGCCGCGCGGAAAGAAAAAACGCTGCGGCGCAAACCGGAGCGTTTTTTGCGGGAATACTGAAAATGGGAAAATTTATTTTTTCCGCGCGCGCCGCGCGGCAAACGCGAGCGCAAACGCGCCCAATATTGCCGAAACCGCCGCGGGCTCGGGGACGGCGTTTAGCACGAGCCTGCCTAGTCCGGCAGCCTCGTCCCACTCGTAAGTCCACACGCCCCGCAAGAGGTTGCCCTCGCCGTCGTAGGCTGTCAGCTTCACATACGTTTCATACGTTGAAAGGCAAAGCCTGTCGTCTTCGACAAATATATACGGATCCTCAAACAATACCGCGTCCGCGCGGTAGTCGTAGAATATAATTTCGGCATTTTGCACCGAGTGGACGTCGCTCTTTGTGCTCAAAGCCCTTATTGTAAGCGCGGCCCCGTCGGCTACCGAAAGTTCGAGAACCGCGTTTCCGTTAAATTCCAATTCCCCCCCTATCGAATTATCCGCGGACACATTTATCCTGAAATTGGTTCCGGTATTTTCGTCGAACGAAATCCGCGGCAGATTGTTCAGGACATCTTCCGAGCGGAGATTGAGCGTAAAACTACCGCTGCCCACGCGCAGCAACGGAGCGGAAAGGCCGCCCGAATGCAAATCCCACACGCCGCCGCCGGCGGTTTGCAAATCCTGCGAAGATTCGAAAGTCCCGCCGTCGCGAACGGCGAGGTTTTTCAAGCGGAAATACGAATTGTTCTGCGTCTCCGACGTTACCGAAACCATGCCGCCGTTTACGTTAAGAGTGTCTATATAGGATATCATTCCCCAATGCGAAATATACGTCCCGCCAAAGGAGAAAGCCCCCATTTTGCCGACATTTACAGTTCCGTTAAAATCCACAATCCCGTACCAATAGTCGGAAGAAGGGGGGTTTTGCCCCATGATGTAGAGCGAGCCCCCCTCGGTCTCGGAGCCTATGTTAAGCGTTCCCGTACCAGTTAGAATCTTGTTGTGGCCGCCCTCATATCCCCAGTTGACTTGCGCAAGGTCTCCGACGATGTTCCACACGCCCTCAGACCCGATTTCCACTTTCCACCACCAATCCGCGTAAACGTATTCGTTGGACGAGGTGATAAATTCCCCGTTCAACGGAGACGACGGAAGCGCGGCCATAAGATGAGGCGCGGAGGCAAAAGACAAAAACGCCGCGGCGAGCGAAACGTTCGGGGGAGAAAAGAAGCGTTTAACTTTCATAATAATTTGGAAAGTAGGCGGGAGTGTTAAAAATGTCAAGATTTGCGAGCAACTTTTAATAAACTTTTCCCAAACGGCCATTCGCCGGATTTTCCCATCTCCTTGCGCGCATTTTTTCGCCCCGCATTAGCCGCAAACCGGCTTTCCTCCGTCGAAAATTACCCCCTTCGCCCGCGCGCCGCAATGCCGGAGATTTCTCCGCAAAGAACCCAAATACGCCTTCCGCCCCGCCGACTCTCGGGAAAATCTCCGCGCTTTTAATTCAAATCCGCCTTTTTACAGGCGCAAAGCGCGCATACCCCGCGCCCGCTTCAATTTTTAGCGCAAAATTCGCGCATTATCCGCAGCGCATCCAAGACGCGCGGACTCGGGATCGTCGCGATGTCGCGGTGTATGAAACAAATTTTGGAGTTTTTTACCGCCGGCGTCGACGCCCACGCGGGATCGGACTTAAACCGCCGCATAATCTCGCTTTCGTCGGCGGAAGATGAAACCTCCGCAAAAATTATCTCGGGCGCGGAGGCGACTATGAATTCGCGCGAGAGAACCGGCCACGGCGCGCCCGACGGGCCCGCGCAATTCTCCAGCCCGCACGCCTCCAGGAGCCCGCCGACAAAAGACCCCGCGCCCGCCGACATATTTCCGAACATAAAAAGCGCCCTCCTGCCGCGCCCGGCCGCCCTTCCCTCGGGGCTCGAAAGCTCCGCGTCGAAACCGCGCGCGATTTTCTCCGCCTCGGCGTCCCTGAAAAAAACCCTTCCGAGCAGGGCGACGTCCTTGGAAATATTGCCTATGCCCTCCGGATTCGTGAAAAACGCGCGAACCCCCACCGATTCGAGCCTGCGGGCTATCGCCCTTCCCGTCGGGCTGAGCGGCAGAAGGAATATGTCGGGCTTGAAAGACGCGATTTTCTCGTAGTCGGGGTTGAGCAGCCCGCCGAGCTTGGGCTTGGATTTGGCCGCCTCCGGATATATGCAGTAGTTGGAATTGCCCAGCAGGAAATCCTGCGCGCCTATCGCGAAAATCTCCTGCGAGAGGCTCGGGACGACCGTCGCCGCCATCGGCGGGGAGGCGAATTCGAAAACTTTTCCGGAGGCGTCTTCGACCGTCCGCGCGGCCGCGGAAACGGCGGCGGCAAAAGCGGCGGAGAAGGCAAGCGCCAATGCCGCGCGCGTCATTTCTTTTCCCTCTTTAACATTGCCTCCTCGAGCGAAAGCCCCGTGCACTCGCCCATCGCGCCGAAGAGCCTGTACATCGCGCAAAACAAAACCGCCATCGTCGGCAGAGCTATCACGGGAAAGGATAGCGCGGTCATCCGCCCGACCTCCGCGTTGAACGCCTCGGTTCCGGCCTCGCTTCTGAATATGTACGAAGCCAGCGCGAAATTCAAAACGGAGCTAAGCAAAAACGAGCCCGCCACCCAGAGCGTAGCGCGCCTCAGGGCGGCGTCGAATTTTTCGCGCGTGCCGCGCGCGTCGAGCGCGGCCTCGATTTTCGGCAGATCCACGACGCTCTCGTTGAGCATTATGATCTTCGCCAGCGGCCTGCGCGTGGCGGCGGTCGCCAAAACCGCCGCCCCCAGAGCGAGCGGCACCAGCCCCTCCTTGGCGATAATCCACTCCCGCGACATCTTCATGAGGCCTATCCCGCCCGTGAGCAGCACGCTCGCGACTCCTATTGCGGAAAATATGTTGAACTTGCGCCGCCCTGCCAAATCCCAAACGCCGTAAGCGATGGGAAAGAGCAGGGCGAACGCGAAAATGCGCGTGTCCGCGTTTTCGCCCGCAATCCCCGCCATCTCGAAAAGCGCTTTGCCCTTTATGAGCAGGAGGCTAGGTATGGCTATGTTAAAGCCTATATTGAGCCACGGGTTTTCCCGCTTTTGGTTTGCTCCGGAATCCGTCACTTTTTAACCCTCACAAGAACCATGTCGAGATTGCGGAGGACGGCGTCAAATGAAACGCCCGCGCCGGAGAGCCTCCCGAGGTCGCGCTCGCGCAGGGCGACGAACACGGGGGACTTCGCCGAAGCCGCGAATTCTTTGAATTCCCTTTCGGAGGGGAAGAATTTGCCGTCGTATTCGCCCCTTCCGCGCATAAAGCCGAACTTCTGCTCTTCCGGCGGCATTCCTATCATGAGCACCGTGCGGCCGAGCCACACGGGCAGGTCCTGAAAATAATTGTAGTCATACGCCACGGCGACGCTGGCAGAAGGGTTGGAAGCGAGAATCTCTTCCGCGAGGGGCCGCGCGCTCGGGCGCTGTACAAACTTCCCCCCGGGGTTGAAAAAGAGCAGAAAAACCGCGGAAAGGGCGAAGGCGCGGACGAAGAACTTTCTGTCGTCGCCGCCGCGAATTGTTGCAAACAGCGCGAGGGACGATGCGAGCGTATACGCCGACAGCGCGCCGAACACGACCCACGCCTCCTGCGGGTCGGCAATCTTTCCCTTGGCTATCAAAACATGGCAGGCGACGGGAGCGGCTGCCGCGCCCAAAATCCCAAGACCGGCGAAAATTCTTTTTGCGATTTGCGCGCCCGCGATTTTCCCCTCCCAGTTTTTGGAAAGCCACGCTCCGAACAGCACCGCAAACGCCGGATACACCGGAATTATGTACGGGGCGAGCTTAGAGCGCGATATGGAGAAAAACAGCACCACAAAGCAAATCCACGCAAGGAAGAAGAGAGCCTCCGGATTCTCGGCGCGCAGCCTCCGCCACCCGTCCGCGAAAATGCCGCGCACAACCGCCGGCAAAAACACGACCCACGGGATCAGCCCGACGGGGACGAGAACCAGAAAGAACCAGAACGGCTGCTCGCGATTGGACGTCTCGGCGTCTATGAAGCGCAATACGTGCTCGTGTATTATATAATACCAGAAAAACCCCTGGCCGTCCCACTTCTTCGAGAAAATCCCCTCCGCCTCCGGATACGCCGGATTGGCCGCCGCGGCGAGCAGGTGCCACGGCAGCGCGATCGCCGTAAAAACCGCAATCCCCAACGCAATCCACGCTATGTCCGGCTTTTTGAGCGACCGCAAAAACGCGGCCGGCCCGACCAACAGCGCGTATATGAAAATTGCGGCGGCCGGAATCAAAACGCCGATGAGCCCCTTCGTCATGACTGCCAGCGCGCAGAACGCAAAAAACGCGACAACCAACGCACCGCGCCATACCCCCGAGCGCCTCAACGCCACGATGAAGCAAAACATCGCGGCCGATATGAACACGGCGACCGCCATGTCGAGCGTGACGATCTGCCCGAGCGCGTAGTAGAGCAGAAAAGTCGCCAAAAACGCGGCGGAGAAAATCCCCGCGCGCCTGCCGTAGAGTGCGCGGGCGGCGCAATACGAGGCGCAAATTCCGAAAACCGCCATAAGGGAATTGGCGAACCGCGCCGAAAACTGGCTCGTGCCGAAAATTTTCAGCGACGCCGCCTGCATCCAATAGAACATCGGCGGCTTGTAGAAATACGGCATGTCGTTCAGGCGCGGGGTGGTCATGTCGGAGTGCGCGAGCATTTCGCGCGGAATCTCCGTATACCTTCCCTCGTCGGGGCTCGCGAGGGGTCGCGTGAAGCTCAAAGACATGTACAGCGCGCACGAAACCGCGAAAATGACTGCCAAATCCGCAAGCCAGCGCGCTCCTTTTCCGGGGCAAATTTCATTCATACGCGCGAATATTGGAAAGGCGCGCGCGGCTATACAAGAATAATCTTGAATTTGCCCGCTGCCTACATGAAAAACGCCCAAAAAAAGTCTTGCCAAACCAAATAAGCGCGGCAAAATGGTTCGGAATTAATTTTAAAACAAAACGACATGCCAGAAGAATCTAACAAAAAGAAAGTCACGGAAATCGGATTCATCGAAGCCGAAGCTCTCAACCGCTACGTCACCGAAACGGGAAAAATTCTCCCCCGCAAATTTACGGGGCTGACGGCGAAGGAGCAGCGCCACGTCAAGAAGACGATAAAGCATGCCCGCAACATGCTCTTGATGAAATAGCCTTTCCCGAAATGGGAAACTTCTCGTCAAAGCGGGAAAATCTCAAGCGGCCGCCCTCGGACATACTGAAGGCGGCTGATTTTATTGCGCGCGGCGGCATAGGCGGGGTTCCCACGGAAACCGTATACGGGCTCGCCGCCGACGCCACAAACCCCGACGCCGTGAGAAAAATCTTCGAGGCAAAGGGGCGCCCTTTCATCGACCCGCTTATAGTCCACGTGTGCGACATGGATATGGCGCGCGAAGTCGCCGAATTCACGCCCGAAGCCGAAAAGCTCGCCGCCGAGTTCTGGCCGGGCCCGCTAACGATGGTGCTCAAAAAGACGCCCCTCATTCCCGACATAACGACGGCGGGCATGGACACCGTGGCGGTCAGAATGCCGTCGCATCCGGCGATGCTCGGGCTCATCCGCGCCTCCAAGCCCATAGCGGCGCCCTCCGCCAACCCGTTCGGATACGTCAGCCCGACTTGCGCGGAGCACGTGCGCTCCATGCTGGGCGGAAAAATAGACTTCGTAATCGACGGCGGCGAATGCGCGTGCGGAGTGGAATCGACGATAGCGCTGATGGTATCCTCGCCCAAAAAGCTGCTCCGACCGGGCCCTATTCCGCCGGAGGAAATCGCGCGCGTCCTCGGAGAAGAGCTCGACGTATCCCCCAAAGTGAACGAGGCGCACCCGCAGGCGCCGGGAATGCTGAAATCTCATTACAGCCCGAAGTCGAGGCTCACCCTGTTTTCAGACGCAGCGGAAATCCCCGACGGATTTGCGGGAAACGCCATATATCTCTCCCGCCCCGCCGAGCCTAAGAAAAACGAGTACTGGCTCAGCGAAAACGGGGATCTCGCGGAGGCCGCAAAAAACCTGTTCGCCCTCATAAGAAAGCTCGACGCCGAGGGGAAAGACATTTTCTGCCAGAGGCCGCCGCTCTCCGGAATCGGGCTCGCGATAGCCGACCGCCTCGGGCGCGCCGAGACGAAGCTTTAAGCTCCCTTTTTTGTTGAACCCCCGCCGCCGCATCGGATAAATTTTCCGCATGAGCACCATCCGAATGACGGCGGCGGTTTTTCTCGCGCTCTGCGCGCCCGCGTTCGCCGGCGCATTAATCAACCTCTCGCCCGGGGGCGACGACGCAACCGCGGACGGCTCGGCGCAAAAGCCTTTCGCGTCGCTCAAAGCCGCGATAGAGTTTGCCGAAAAATCCGGCGGCAGCGGAAAAATCGCATTCAAATTCGCGGACGGAACGTACGAATTCGCGGAGACGGCAGTGTTCGAGGCGGGGGCTTCGGGCAACCGCAAAGTTCTGATAGAGGGCTCCGGCAATACGGTGTTCTGCGGAACCGCGCGCATAGACGCCTCCGAACTGCGCGAGTTGCGCGACAAATCGGCGCTAGCAAAGCTCCCGCCCGAACGCCGCGCGAAAGTCTATTTTCTCGACCTGAAAAAATTCGGAATCTCCGATTGCGGGGAACCCAAACAAAAGGGCTTCGGCACCCCGCGCGACGTTCCGGAAACGGAGGCGTTCCTCAACGGCAGGGCGCTTTCCTTAGCGCGCTATCCGAACGCCGGATTGATGAAAATCGGGAAAGTCCTCGACCCCGGGCAGGTGAAAGTTCTAACGCACCGCGGATTCGACGAGCCGTCGGGCGACAAAAACGTCCGCGGGGCAACGTTCGAATATTCCGACGCGCGGCACGCCCGCTGGGTTGAAGCGCCAGAGGCCTTCGCTTTCGGAAATTTCTCCGTGGGCTGGGCCGACGACTGCATAAAAATCAAAAAAATCGACGCCGCGCGCGGGACGGTGGAGCTCGCCTCGCCGCACATATACGGGGTGATGAGCTGCCTGCCCGACCCGAGTAACCCGAAATTCAAACAGGATCTCTCGACGCGCGGGTACCGCGTCCAAAACCTGTTTGAGGAGCTCGACGCCGACGGGGAGTTCTACATAGACCGGAAGGCGGGAATATTCTACGTCGCCCTGTCCTCCGAACCTTCGGGAACGCTCGAATTTTCAACGCTCGCCGAGCCGATACTCGCCTTCAAAAACTTCGACGGCGCGGAAGTCAGAAACGTCAAATTCGGGCCGTCGCGCGGAATGGGGATATACATAAACTCGTCGAGAAACATAAAAATAGACTCGTGCGAATTTTCCAATTTCGGAACCGTCGCCGTCTCTGCGGGTTCGGCGTTTTCTCAAAATCCTCCCGCCAAACTGCGCAACGCAAAGCCGAGATTCAAATTCAACTCCGCCATATCGCTCGAAAACTGCAAAATCCGCGACAACGCGCTCGGCGGCGCCTTCATAAAGGGCGGCGACAAGCGCGCCCTCCTGCCGTCCGGCAACTTGATCCGCAACTGCGAATTTTACCGCAACTCCCGCGCGGGGCTGAAATACTCGCCTTCCCTCTCGCTCTACGACGTAGGCGCGCGCGTCGCCAACTGCCTCTTCCGCGACGACCCGTTCAACGCGCTGCAATTCGGCGGCAACGACCTCGTCATAGAAAAGAACAGATTCGAGAGAATCTGCCAAAACATAAGCGACATGGGCGCGGTCTACACGGGCAGAAACCCGAGCGACAAGGGCAACGTCATCCGCAAAAACTTTTTCTCGGAATGCCTCGCAAAAGACGGGGATTGCAGAATACGCGGCGTGTACATCGACGACGGCTCCGGCGGGTACGACATACGCGAAAACATATTCTGCCGCGTAAAATCCGCCGACCCCGACGCCTCGAACGCGGGAATCGCGGCGATATACTTCCACGGCGGCCACGACAACAGGGCGTATAAAAACGTGTTCATCGATTGCGCCGTCGGAGTTTCCCATTCCCCGTGGGAGGACGAATGGTGGCTCAAAAACATAAACAGCCCGGCGTGGCGGCGGAAGCTCAAAGCGGAGGCCGACATAGAGTCCGAAACATACCTGAAAAAATATCCGGAGCTCGAAAACTTTTTCAAGAACGCCAGGCCGCGCGTCAACTACCTGACACAAAACCTGTACTTCCGCACGTCCGGGCCGCTCGACGGCAACTTCATAAACAAATGGAACGCCTTTTTAAACCCGTCGAAAAGCGTTCCGGCGGACAAGGCCAACTGGACGCCCGAGGATGTGCTCGAATACTTCGGCAACAACGGAACCGTGCGCTCGATTCTCTCGGAGCGCATCGGGCCTCAGTGAGGGGAGGCCACTTTCACGCCGACGATTCCAATTATTATAAGCGACAGGAAGAAAATCTGCAAGGGGTTGGAGGGCTCGCCGAAAAGCAGAATCCCCGAGAGCACCGCCCCGACCGCGCCTATGCCCGTCCAAATCGCATACGACATGCCCAGCGGCAACGCGCGCACCGCGAGCGCAAGCAGCCCCATGCTCAAAAGCATGGCAACAACCATCGCCGCCGAGGGCGCGAGCCTCGTAAACCCGTGCGAATATTTGAGGGCGACCACCCATGCGATCTCGAAGGCTCCCGCAAGAAATAGATAAATCCAGCTCATAAGATTCCGCAGGTTGAAAAAACGCGCCGAATTAGAGCGCGCGGAAAAGGCGCCGTCAACAAAAAAAATAAGCAGTTGCTCTTTTTTTGCGGCGCGGCCCCGAGGCCCGCGAAAGCCCTCCCGCACGCGCGGCG
>CAJMOT010000052.1 GCA_905214995.1 uncultured bacterium
AGCCTGTAATCCGCCGCTATCCGCGAGTTGTCCATGAATAACCGCCCGCTCTTTGAGGAAACCGTCCCCCTCTGGCGCGCTTTGTATTGATAGGGGGAAGATGTCGACCCCATGGATTGGAATATCCTTTGGACGCCGTCTCCGTCCATTGCGATATTCACTACGCCGTCGTGGTTGTACTGCAAACTGTTTCCGTCGTCGCAGATGTTCCCGATAAACAGGAAGTCCGTCCCCGCAGCATTCTTGAACACTATGTCAGAAGAAAATCCCCCAGTGTTGCATATTGTGAAATCGTTTTTCTCGGACGTCGCGCTCAGGCCGCCTATTTCAAAAACCGTTGCCTTTCGGAAGAGAATATTTGAATAGGCGTTCCCGTTTAATTTCATATTCACGACTCCCTCCACTGAAATTTTATCGGCGCCAATATCCAGCACCGCAGAACTGCGCATATCCAGCCCGCCCCCGACATTCACATCTCCCTTCACGCGGATGGCCGAACTTGAAATGCGACTGTCGGTAAATGCGAAAGTCAAACTGACGTTGCCGTACGACTCGAACGTTTTCCCGCCGTAAACCTGCGTTCCGACGTCTATCCCGCCGAGTGTAATGTCGATTCCAGCCGAGCCCTCCGCGCTGTCAAAGGAGGTTCCGAAAGATGCGACAACCGGATCTCCGCATATCTGGGCGGAGATTTTTCCGCCTGCGTCAAAATATGCCGTATAATTGTCCGGCTTGGGAAGCTGGTTGCCAAATTTTATGGACGAGCTTCCGGCAAAAACTACGTTGCCCACATACGTGTCGTATTGGGTTATCCAGGCAGATGCGGAAGTCTCGTAAAAAACGGCGGTATCTTCGTATTGATTGGGAACGCCCGAAGCGGGCTGCGTCCTTGATTCGTCGACAAACCAAGACCCGCTGCTGACATAGTCTCCGGATGAGGTTCCGAAATAATAGTCGGAGGCGCACAGGGCGGCGGCAGATAGGAAAAATGCCGCGAGAATTTTAACCAGTTCGTTTGTTTTCATATAAGTTTTCATATAATCTTCTGTAAAATAAAGCGTTATCAATGTCAAGATATTTTTCACAAGGGTCGCGCTCCTAAAAATTCGGCAACTTCCATAACGTTCCCTCAAACGCCCACCGCGCCGGCGGGAAAGACGCCGCCATTTAGAAAGTCGGGAATGCGCCTGCAAAGCGGCAATAAATGGCTACATTTCCCCCGCGCGCAAATTGCGGAAAATAGCGCCGCCGACTGCTGCGCAATGCTTAAAGCCAACGCATCAGGGCCGCAGCGCAATGCCGGAACCGCGCGGAAACGTCTCCTCCCCTCCCGCAGAGCATCAAGCCGCCCCGCATTACCCATCTTGAACGGAAAGCTTTGCGGCGCGGAACCGCCAAATACCGGCGCGCGGTTTGCGCGGCGTCAACGCGCCTCGTCGACGTGGCGCTTGGGAAAGCATATGCGTTCCACCGCCGATTCAAAGTCGTCGCAGCCGTCGAGAATTTCTATTTCGAGCTTTGTGTAGTAAAACGGAATTTTCGCGGCGTAGTCGGCGCGGATTCTCACCGCGTCCTTCTCCGTTGTCACCGCGAGCTCCGCGCCCGCCTCCGCGGACTTCCGGAAAAACTCGTCGAGCTCGGAATCGTCGAAGCGGTGGTGGTCGAGAAATCTCTTTTTGTACGCTATTTCCGCCCCGAGATCGGCGATGAATTTTTCAAAGCTCTCGGGGGACGCGATCGCCGAAAAGCACGATACTTTCGCTCCCTTCAAAACCGAAAGAGACTCGAACTTCCCCGACGCGAAGTCCACGAGCTTTTCCGGGACGTGCGCGCACTCGATTATTTCGACGGTCGGATTGTGCCTGCGTATCATGCGCTCGAGCTCGGGGTCTTTTACGCCGTCGGACTTGGTGATGAAAATGTAGGACGCGCGCTTGAGGTGCGATATGGGCTCTCTCAAAATTCCCCGCGGGAGCATGGAGCAGTTGCCGAAAGGATTCGTTTTGTCCACGAGGAGCAGCTGTATCTGGCCGCGCAGCGGCAGGTACTGGAAGCCGTCGTCGAGAATCAGCGTGTCCGCGCCGAAGCGCGAAACCGCGTAATGGCCCGCCTTCACGCGGTTCTTGTCCACAATCACCACGACCCCTGGCAGGTTGCGCGCCAGCATATATGGCTCGTCGCCGGCGAGCTCGGAATCGAGCAGCACCCTCTCGCCGTCGGACACCACTTTCGGCGGCGGCGGCTCTCCGTGCGTAAGCCATCTGGCGAACTTCGAAAGCGCGCCTTCGGACTTGCTCTTATAGCCCCTGCTCAAAATCGCGACCTTCCTGCCGCGCTCGGAGAGGGAGCGGGCGAACTTCTCCACCACGGGCGTCTTGCCCGTGCCGCCGACCGTGAGATTTCCGACGACCACAACCGTGCACCCGAGAGGGAAGTCGCGCAAAATGCGCGCGTCGTACATGCTGTGGCGAAGCCTGACGATTCCGGAAAACACGTACGAGAGCGCCTTCAAAAAAACCGCGTACGCGCGAACCCAAAATCCGTCGACGCGGTCGTACACCACATCGGAAGTCATGTGGACGAAATTCTCCGCGGCGCGGCGGATCTTTTTGTTGGCCTTTTCTATGAAATTCAATTCCCTGCCTGCCTGAAACAAGTCCGCGCTAATTTTCTGACTCCTCCTTGTCGAGATCCGCCCACGCGGCCTCCTCGGCGCGGGTTTTCCTTATGTCGGCGCACCTCCGCGCGAGAGATTCTCTCGCCGCGTCGAGCTTGGCGGGCGACATCGGGCCGGAGCGCGTCGCCGACTCGAAAATCGCGAAAGCCCTTTTCGCGCCGGCCTCGTCGAGCTGCTCGGCAAAAAGCCCTATAAGCGGCTCGGCGATTTTTTCGTACGCGATGTCCGGCTGCGCCGACGCCGCGCGCATCACCTCCGCATAAAGCGGGAATATGTCGTTTTTGGAATCGAGGGCGGCAAAGTCCTTTTTGAGCTCGTCGCTGAATATCTGAACCGCGAGGGCCGGATCGGATTTTACGATGTTGCGCATTTCGGCTATGAATATGCGCGCGCCCTCTTTCGGATTTCTGCGAGCGAGGGTTGCCCTGTACATTCCGATTATGTCGACGCACTTTTCCGGATATTTGCGGAACGCCTCGTACGCCTTGCGCCAGTGGGAGTCGAGCTCCGAAGTGGAGGCCCCGAAGCGCGCGCGCGCCATTATATATTGGACATACGCCTTCCAGTTCTCGGGGTTAGCCTTTTTGGCCTTGTCCGCGAAATACGCGCTGCCGTTGTAGTTTCCGGATTTGTAGAGCATTTCGGAAATCCGGAGAAATACGAGCGAATATATCCCCTGCTTGTACGCCATATGCCTGCGCTCGAGCATCCGCAGGTCGAACATCTGGATCGGCTTCCAAGTCTGCGGGTTCACGGGGCGGTCGAATACGGAAGCGGACGCCGACTGGTCTTTGCCGACGTCATACTTCCACACCCCAGCGCGCGCCATATATGCAAACCATGCGGTTCCGATGTCTTTGGAGTCGGTTTTGCTCTTGTACGAAAAATACACGCAAGGGATTCCGTTTGCGTTGGCGATCCTCCACGCGCAATACGCCTTGTCGATGGGAGCTCCCCCGCGCTTTTTTATGTTCTCGGGGGTATAGGGAACGTCTTCGGGCCACGGCCCGAACTTCCCGAGCGAAACCCTCGACATGTCGGTCTTTATCGACGAGGCGAGCTTCTCGACGGAATACGGGGTTATGTTTGGGTTGCGCAGCCCCTTGAGCTCGTCCATCGGACCTCCCACGCCCATAACCCAAACGAGCTCCCCGACAGTTAGCCTTTCGAGCGGAAAAATGAGAGTGGACGGATTCTCCGTAAAATAAAAAAATATCTCGGTCGGCACGCTCATGCGGGTCGGGTTTGAGGGCACGTTGCATTCGGGCCAGTCTATCGGGGGCTCGTCGTCGTATATTAGCGCGAGCGCGTATGCGGCGCGGCGAAATTTGCGAAACTGCACCGGATACAGGGAATGTATCGAAGCCAGCATCTTGCACGCCCCCTTCGGCTTGTCGTAGGGCGTCATCGATTCGTAAAAGTCGAAAAACGACGGCAAATCCTCGAGAATCGCCGACTTCAGCTCAAACGGCATTTCTTCCCCGCACTCCGCGAACATATCCGCCGCGAGCGCCGTGTATATCCAAGACGCGGATTCGTCGTAAAGCTGCCTCTTGAAAAAGTCCTCGGCGCTCTTTTTGGAACGCTCGGCGAACGCCTTCCAGCCCTCCGGCGTGTCGGACTTTGCGAGCGCCTCGAAATCCGCCTTGCCGAGCGGCGAGACCGGAAAGTTCGGAAGCTCCGGCAGCGACTGCGCCGCAAGACGCGAAGCGCACGCGGCAACGACAGCCGCCGCGCACAATATTTTCCGTATTATCCCCATTGCGGTAAAAAAACTCCTAATGTGTATAGGCGGGCAGTCCGCTTTACAAGTTTTTTATCGGCGGATTTCCCCAAATCGCCATTTAAACGGCGCCAAAAAAACGCCCGCGCGCGGCGGACGCTTAGCTCCCAATTTAACGGCCCGCGGGCTGGGAGCCGCGGCGGTATGAATTCCGCCACTTGTCGCGGTGGTTCATTATCCAGTCGAGGAGGGCCTTGTCGTACCCGATGTCGTGGCCGGCCTTCTCCGACTCGAGCCACTTGTGTTTCAGGATTTCCTCGCGCTCGGCGAGAAACTCCTTGTAAACCGCCGACCTCCTGAGCGCGATGTCGCTGAGAGCGTCGGCCGCTGTCTTTGAGCGTTTCATATGAAATTCAGCCGGAGGGCAACGCCCCCTTTTTTCCGTTGAAAGAGTGCGCGCGCGGCAAAGTTTTTTCAACAAAAATTTTCTTGAAAAGCAACCCGCGCGAAAACAGCATAAACGCATGTACGACTCGTTTGAAACTCCGATGGTTCTGTCGCTCATAGCCTGCGACACCGTAATCACGGACGCGCAGAGCGGAAAGAAGACGCTCGTCGGGCTCTTCAACTCCGTCGGGGCGGCGCGGTATCCGCACGTGCTTCCGAGGTTTTTCATATTCGCGTCCCTCACCAACGGCAACGGCGTCGTGGATTTTAGAATCCGCCTGAAAGCCGGCAACGGCGACATGGTATTCGACCTCCCCGGGAAAGTCCCCTTCAACACGCCGCTCGACGCGCCCGAAATAGTTTTCGACATCCAGAATCTCGCGATAAAGTCGACGGGCTCCTACGAGCTGCAAATCGTCTACAACGACATTCCGATAGCCTCGCGCATTCTGACTTTCCGGCAGATCGAGCCGCCGCAAAACGGCGGGCGCCAGCCGCAAATCCAGCTCTGAAAAAAATCCGGTTTCGCGCAAAAATGAAAATCCTCGCAACTCTCCTCGCCCTCGCAAGCGCGGTTTTCGCCGCCGAACAGTCGGTTGAAAGGGACATTCCATACTCGCAATCCCCCGACGAATACGCAAGGCAGAGGTGCGCGCTCGACGTAAAATACCAAAAGGGCGAGAGCGGCAGGCGCGTGCTCGTATGGTTCCACGGCGGCGGGATAACTTCGGGAAGCAAGCGCTTTCCGGCGAACCTGCCAAAGGATTTTGTCGTTGTGGCCGCCAATTACAGGCTATCGCCGAAAGCCTCCGCCGAAAAGGCCATAGAAGACGCCGCCGAAGCCGTCGCGTGGACTTTCAAAAACATAGAAAAATTCGGCGGCGACCCGAAAAAAATTTTCGTGAGCGGGCACTCCGCCGGCGCGTATCTTGCGGGCATGATCGGGTTCAACCCCGAATACCTCGGCAAGTTCGGCATAAAAAACACCGACATCGCGGGGCTTGCGCTCGTCAGCGGACAGGCGACCACCCATTTCAGGGTGCGCTCCGACCTCGGCGACAAGTCGAACGGCCTAAAACCTAAAATAGACCGCTACGCGCTTCTCGGCAGCCTCGACAATCCGATACCGCCCCTGTGCCTGATTCTCGGCGACCGCAGGATCGAATTTCCCGAAAGGGTGGAGGAGAACCTGCTTCTCGCCTCCGCCGTAAAAAACCTGAAGCTCGCCAAGATTGTGGAAATCCACGAATTGCAGGGGTTGAACCACGCGCAAGTCGCGAATCCCGCGGGATTCATAATAGACGGGTTTTCAAAAAAAGCCTGCGGCGCGCCAAATGGCGGAAAATAGGCTACGCCTTTCCGCCGCGCGCCAACCGCGCTAAACTTCGCAGGCTATGCCCTGAGAGATCCTGACGCTTCTTGACGTGCGCCGCGCGAAGTCCGGATTGTGCGTTATGAGCAGAAGCGACGCCCTACCCTCCGAGCATAGCGAGAGCAGCATTTGCATCACCGCCTCCCCCGTCCTCTCGTCGAGGTTGCCGGTCGGCTCGTCGGCGAGAATCACGGAAGGCTCGTTCATCAGCGCGCGCGCTATCGCGACCCTCTGCTTCTCCCCGCCGGAAAGCTGCGACGGCAGGTGGCGCAACCTGTCCCCGAGCCCCGCAAATTCCAGCAGCCCCTCCGCGCGCTCCCGCGACTTTCGCCCCCTGTGCCGCCCCGCGATTCTTGCGGCAAACTCCACGTTCTCGCGCGCATTGAGCTCCGGAATGAGGCAGCAGCTCTGGAACACGAATCCCATGAACTCCGCGCGCAAAGCTGCCTGCGCCGAATTTGAGAGCGCGTCTATCCTCCGCCCGAGCCAATGCACTTCGCCCGCGTCGGGAGATTCGAGAGCGGCGGCGATGTTCAGGAAGGTCGTCTTGCCCGCGCCGCTCTCGCCGGATATGCTCACGCTCTCGTTTTCAAACACGTCGAGCGACGCGCCCTTCAAAACCTCCGTCAGCCCGCCTCCGGGAGACTTGAAAGACTTGCGGATTTCGACCGCCGAAAGGATTTTTTCGCCGCTACTCATTGCGCATGGCCTCCGAAGCTTTCAGCCGCGCGGCCCTAAGCGCGGGCAGCAGCCCCGCCAAAGTGCACAGCGCAACCGAGAAGCCGCACGCCCGGAGCGCGTCGGCGGGCTCGTATTTCACAGGCAGGCGCGCGAAGTGGTAGAACTCCACGAGGGCGTCGCGCCCGACGATGAACTCCGCTATCGGCGCGCGGAAATGCAGCAGCGCCACTGTCAGCAGCAGCCCGAGCGCCGAGCCGAAAACGCCTATCGCAAAGCCCTGGAAACAGTACGTTCCCGCGATTTGCAGCGGGCGCGCGCCCATCGCCGCCGAAAGGCCTATCTCGCGCGTTTTGCGCAGCACCGACGTGTAGAGCGATATGCAGATGGAAAACGACGCCACCAAAATTATCAGAAATATTATCAGCGACATCATCGCTTTTTCCATTTTTATGACGCGCAAAAACGCCTCGTTCGCCCCCAGCCACGTAGATACGCAATAGCGGCGCGGCACTATTTCCCCGCTTGAAAGCCTCTTTGCGAAAGCCTCGGCCTCGCCCGCAAATTCGTCTTTCAGCCGGACGACTACGGAGTGCGAACCCCCGCCGAGGTTGTATAAATCCCTCATTCTGCGCAGCGACACTATCGCGACGTTCGAGTCCGCCTGCGAGTAGTCCGTCGCGAGCAGCCCCACAACGTCGAGTGACGCCGCCATTGGCACCTCGTCCCTTTTAAGGCTGTCGAGCATTGTCGGCGAAAACACGTCCACCTTGTCGCCGACCCCCATTCCCGCCGACGCCGCGAGTCTCTGCCCCACTATTACGGAGTCGTCGTCGAGGTCGTCGAGCGAACCCATCTTCACGAAATTTTTCTCCTTTATCGGCAGCGCGCAGTCGCCGGAAATCGTATCGTAGCTGCGAAGCATCGGAAAAATCGGGACATTGTTTGCAACCATCATAACGGGCCCCTGGGCCACGAACTCCACCGACGCGACCTCCGGAAGCGCTTTGAGGCGCGCCTTCAACTCGTCGAGCGAATACATCGGCCTGCCGTAGTCGCGTATGATTATGTCGCCCGACGTGTCGCGCAGCTTTACGGAGATTTCGGAGTGGAAGCCGTTCATCACGCTCTGCGTCCCGAAGAGCCCGAGCACGCCAAGCGCCACGCCCAGCACCGATACCGCCGCGAAGAACGATATTCCCCTGCCGGTCGGGAAAAGCTGTTTGAGCGCGATGTAAAGCCACCACTTCATCGGCTATTCGGGCCTGAGCGACGGAAAGAGTATGGTGTCCCTTATGTTCGCGGCGCCCGTGAGGAGTATCACAAGCCTGTCTATGCCGATTCCCATGCCGCCCGCGGGCGGCATTCCGTATTCGAGCGCGGTGAGGAAGTCCTCGTCGAGCTTCTGGCGCTCCTCGCCGACCTGCGCCTCGAACATCTCGCGCTGTATGAGAGGATCGTTCTGCTCTGAATAGGCGGGCGCAATCTCCTGCCCGTTTATGCAGAGCTCGAACACGTCGAGAACCCTCCCGTCCTCGCGGTTGATTTTCGCAAGCGGGCAAAGCTCTTTCGGCACGTTGAGGACGAAAGTCGGCTGTATAAGCTTGGGCTCCACGAGCCTGCCGTACACGTCGTCGGTGATTTCGTGGTGCTCCTTTTTCTCGTCGGTCTCAACGCCGAGGCCCGCGGCAATCTTGGCCTTTTCCGCGCGCGAAAGCTCAAACCAGTCCGGCGCTCCGGTCGCCTCCCTGACGAGATCCATGTACGCCGCCTTGCGCCATTCGCCGCCGAGGTCTATCTCGCCGCCGTCGGCGCGCTTGATGACAGTTGTCCCCAAAACCCTTTCGCAAATCGAGGCTATGAGCGAGCGTATGAGCTCCATCATTCCGTTGTGGTCGGTGTACGCCTGGTAGACCTCGAGCATCGTGAATTCGGGATTGTGCCTGCGGTCGAGACCCTCGTTGCGGAATACCCTGCCCATCTCGAAAACCCTGTCGAAGCCGCCGACGAGCATTCTCTTCAAATAGAGCTCGAGGGCTATGCGCATGTAAAAATCGCAGTCGAGCGCGTTCATGTGCGTGACAAACGGCCGCGCCGCCGCGCCGCCGGCGACGTTGTGGAGAGTGGGAGTTTCGACCTCCACAAACCCGCGCGACCAGAAAAACTCGCGTATCTGCCGCTGGATGGCGCTGCGCAGGAAAAACCTTTTGCGCGACTCGTCGTTCACGATGAGGTCGAGGTACCTCTGCCTGTAAATCTGCTCGCTGTCCGTGAGTCCGTGCCACTTCTCGGGAAGCGGCCTGAGGCTCTTGGCCAGTATCTTGAAGTCGGCGGCGCGCACGGTGATCTCGCCGGTCTTGGTCCTGAACAGCTTTCCCCTAACCCCGATGATGTCGCCGAGGTCGAGAAACTTTTTGAACCAGTCGTTGTACGCGCCCTCCGGAAGGGCGTCGCGCGCGAAGTAAATCTGGATTATCCCGTCGCGGTCCTTGATCTTCACGAAGCTCGCCTTGCCCATGAGGCGAAACACCATAACCCTGCCCGCCACGCTGACCTCGTGCTCGGAATTTTCCCCCTCGGGAATCGACTCGTCGAAAGATTCTATCGCCTCCTTGGAAGTGTGCGTCTGCTCCCAATTCTGCCTGAACGGGTCGTACCCCAGCGCGCGCATCGCGTCGAGCTTTCCCTTTCTTACGGCAAACAAATCGTGGGAATTGTCCTCGGTTGTCTTAGTCTCCTGGCTCATCTTGAAAATATTTAATTTCCCATTGTTTCACGCCGCCGCCGGATTCGCAACACTTTTATGAGAGAACGGCGAAGAAGAGCCGTCCATAAAAAGGGCTATTCCATGCCAGTTGCATTGCGGCGATCCCATCGGCGGGACATTGACAAAGACGAACTTTTTTCAGGCGCCGCCCTTTATCGGAATCTTGCCGCACGATACAAGCGATGCGCCGCAATGGAATATCCGCCCGATTGACGGGGAACAAATGCTGTCAGGGAAACGGACGCATCGCTCGGCGCCGCCAATGCCCATTTTGGGTACGGCGTCTCGCCGGCGGAGACGGCGGCATTGGCTAAGCCGATTTCAGCGGGGGCAAAACGCCCTCCCGCCGCCGCGCCTTGCGCCTCATTGCCAGACGCGGAATTCGGAGTCTTTCTTCCAGGTGAAACCAGCGGAGGGGTAGTCCACAAATATCCTCGAACTGCCGTCAACGCCCTCCACTTTCAGCGCGGAGGACGCCCAGTCGACTTTTACGGGAACCGCGCTTTTCAAAAAGCCGTCGCCGTCGACGGCCGGCTTGAAAGGCTTGTCGAAAGACGGGTCGCAACGCCTGTCGAGCGCATAGACATAGGGGCCGCGGCGGACGGCAACGAGCGACGGATTCGACGGATCCCTCTCGGCAAACGCGCGGGAGTCGAAGTCTATTTCTATCTCGTCGCCGCTCTTCCAGTCGCGCTTCAAAACCGCGTATATTCCGGCGTCGGGGGCGGCCGCCTTTTGCCCGTTCACGGAAATTTCCGTCTTTTTGCTCCACGGCGGGATTCTCAGGCAGACGCTGAATGGATGCAGGCCCTTTGGCATGTCGAGCGCGATTTTCGCGCGCAGCCTATCCGCGCCGAAATCCACGCCAGATACGTTCAGCGTAACTTCCCCAACGGTCGGGACGCCGACTTTCCCGAAGCCGTTTTCGTAGAGATTGACGTAAACCGAATTGCCCTTGCCCGACATATAGGCGATTTTCGGGAGCAGGAAGAGGGCGCGCGGGCCGCTGGCCACGCAGCAGTTCATGTGCATTCCCGACTGCTCGGGCGCGGGAGTCCTGACGCCCTTCATGCGGCTGTAATGCGCCCACCACTTCCCGTCCGCGCGCTGGGCGGCGGCGAGGGCGTTGTAGGCGGCAAGCTCTATGCTGTCGGCGTAGGACGGGTCTCCGGTGAGGCGCAAAAGCTGCGCGCAGAGCTTTATCCACGTGGCGCTCACGCAAGTTTCCATCCAGTGCTCGGAATCTTCCTGCTGGCAGAATTTCCCGTCCGTCCACCGCTCCCAAATGGAGCCGGAACCGAGCACGGTGATTTCGCGCTCGGCAATCGCCCTGGCCGCGTTGACGGCCGCCTGTTTGTACTTTTCATTGCCGGTGATTCTATAAAGCTCGAGCAGTCCCTCGTAGCACGACATCATTTCGTACGATTTCGACAGGCCGCCGGCCATGTAGTCTTTCGCCCCCTTCTTGGGCTTGTCGAACATGTCAACGACATAGGTTCCGGCGAGGGCTTTTGAGACGAGATCCGGCTTGGGGCCGTCCTTTGTCCAGCAGGACACGATCCATTCGGAATAGTCGAGGTATTTTTTGTCGCCGGTATATTTGTAGAGCAAAACCATGGGCTCGAGAAGGCTCGACGACGCCATTCCCTGCCACATTCCGATTTCGCAAATATTGCCGATTTTTTTGCCCTCGCCGACGGAGGCCATTATGTTGTCTGCGTGTTTTTTCGCGGCGGCAAGAACGGCAACATCGCCCGTCCTGACGTATTCGGCGAGCAGCCCGAGCAGGGCGTACTTGCGCCCCCAAAGATCCCAGTGGGAAAATTCCGCATCCTTTTTGTAGGTGGTGATGGAGCCGTCCGCGGCTTGGGTTTTCAAGAGCTCGGAGGCGGCGTATTTGAGGATTTTGTCGAGCTGCGGCGAAGGCTCGTAAGAATATGCGAGCGCCGCGGAGGTGAACCATTTGCCCCAAAATTCAATCTGCCACAGTTTGTTCTCGGGGCGGGTCTTGAACGGGCGGACGAGGTCGTCCACATCCCACGAAAGCATGTCGCCCTTCATGGAGGCGTCAAGCGAGGCGCCGAGAACGCCCGAGAATTTTGCCGAACCGTCTTCGGAAGGGAAAGACATTGCGTCGGAAACGGCGCCCGAAACCTTCGGGGAAACCGCGTTTTCGCCGTTCTGCGGCGGCAAGGGAGCCTTTCCGCTTCCGCAATCCGAAGCGCAGGCGCCGCAAAAAAACGCAACCGCCAAAATTCCGATTCCCGCGATACCCCCGCGGCAAAAAACGTCAAAATTTTTCATATCCGAAATATAACGCAAAAAATCCGAACATTTCAACAATATACATAAGAAAAAAACAAACCGCATAATGCGCAAGACGCATATCCATAAAAAGACCGCGCCCGTTTTGGGCAAAATTTCCGCATTCGCCCGCAGCCGCGCCGAACCCGCGCGCCCCAAAAATCCAATGCCAAGCGGTCGGCAACCGGCCTTCTAAGCCGGCCTCCGGCATTGCGGAACGGAAAATGGGCTTCCGCAAATGCGCATGGCGCATCGCGGGAATAAATTTATAAAAAACCGCAAAATTGCCGACGCCCGCAATAAAGAACCGCCATATTCGCGGGAAGCGAAAGCAAAACGCGCAATCCCGCGGGGCGGCAGAATCCGCATAAGCCCGCCGAAAGGCGCGCCGCGATATTCGGCAAAGCCCCAATCTCAAACAGGCGGCGAGGGAGCCGCGCGCCTTTAACGCAGATTGAGGACTTGAACGTTGTACCGCGGGGAAGATTTATTCGCCGGATCGTAGACCAAAAGCATGGTTCTGGCGTCTTCCGGCAGCGATATGATGTTCTTATAGCACGCCACCCATTTTCCCTTTACCCGCTTGGCTATCTGGCAGGTAATGCCCTCGCTGTCCTTCTTCTTAGGGGAAAATATGAAAGACTTGCCCGGACCGATTATGCTCGTCTGCCCGTTGATGTTGAACGCCACGGACTGGCGGGTCATATTCATCACGGCAAACTTGTTTTTCGGCAGCTGTTGCGGAGAAACGTTCATCGGATAAAAGCGCGCGTTGGAACCCGTTTTTATCATAAGCGCGAACAGCTCCCCCGAGCTTATCGGAATGTTCAGAATGCCCGCCGACGAGAAATTTTCGTCCGCTTCCGGCTTCTCGGGGTTCGGCGGATTTTCCTTTTGCTTGGCAAACCTCATGCTCTTCGGCCCCTCGTACTTTATGGTCTTCATTTGGCGCGGGGCGATGTTGAGTTCGCGCCATTTGCCGTCGGATTTGTACCAGAGGTTGGAATCCTCGGCGGCCGTCCTGCGCGAGGATATTATGCCCGTCCCGAAGTCCGGCATGGAAATGGAGTTCGCAAAACCCCACCTGTAAATTTTAAGAGTTACGCTGACGCTCTCCTCGCCGGATTTCTCCTCGGCGTCCTTATCGTTTTTTTGCCCCGCGGCGGCCGCGGTTTGCCCCGCAGCCTGCGCTCCGGGCGCCGGCTGCG
>CAJMOT010000053.1 GCA_905214995.1 uncultured bacterium
CATTCCGTAGACCGTGCCCGCCGCGCTGAACACGGCGTCGGCGGCGTTGCCGCTGTACCCGTAGAGGCTGAGATTATTGCCCTTCATTCCGTCGTGCATTCCGAGGTCGAGCCTGCCGCTGCTGATTTCCACATTGTTTATGTTGGCGTCAGTAAGCTGCATTCCGTTGCACCAGTAGGAGCCCGCGGGGGCGAACCGCAAAATTTGCCTGCCGTTTTTGGCGTCGGCGGCGGACATTGTGATGTTCAGTTTGTCCTGGCTGTTTTCATGCATGGCAAAAGACCCCGAGACTTCGTAGGACGACGAGTTGGTCAATACGAGATTTACGGTTCTGGCGGATGCGGAAACCCAGTTTTCTTTTGCGATGTTGAACCTGACGCTCGCGCCCTCTCCGCTGCCGTCGGCGTCTCCGATTCCGCCCACCGTGCGGGTGAAGACTTCCGACTGCGTGTTGTTTGCCAGCATATTCCACTGCCCCCCGCTTATGTCCACAGCTCCGTTTACCGTGAAATTCACGTTGTCCGTAGCGAATATGAGAGTCCCCTTAGAGATTATGTTGCCTTCGATTTGCATGCTCGCCCTGCCGGGATTTCCCACGCTGTCGGTAATCTGCAGGGCGAGGTAGTCGGGTGAGCCGTTTCTGTCGACGTTGATGAGCCAATCTCCGCCGACGCGCATTTGGGCATTGCTCCACATCGTAATTTTTTGCGTCAGCTGCGCCCCGTAGGATGTTGCGGACTCCGGAGACAGAGTGAAGTTTGTGACCAGGTTTCCGGATGTTTGCAGAATCGTGTCGTTTCCGAATATTATGAAGTCTCCGCCGGCGTTGAATTGCGTAAGCGAATAGTTCAGGTTGTTGAACATCGGGGTCGAGTGCGCCGCTATTTTTGTGGTGAGCGTTCCGGACGCCGAAATGTATGCGTCTTGCGAGCCGTCGAGGGAGCCTTCAAAGGGGGCGGTTTTTTCGGGGTTCGCAAACCAGTTTGCGGGATTGTTTATGTACGACGAATCGTTGTCGGAGATGTCGTTGAAGTAGAGGTTTTGCGATTGCGCTCCGGCTTGCGGCGCGATGGAGGCGGCTGCGGCAAATGCCATAACTGCCAGTATGCCAGACGCATGAGGGGTATGTGTAGTATTGATTTCCATAATAATTCCTATATACGAAAAGCCTCATTTTTGGAAAAGAAGAATTTTCGCCTTTTTTAGTTAACAGTAAACCTGCGGGCGGCGAATTCGCCCGCCTATAAGCGGCGGATGCGCGCTATTTGCGCCTTATCAGTCGGTAGAACTGGCCGATGTCCTCGAGGATTCTCTTGCAAACGTAGGAGTTCGACGGCGTCTGGGTGATGTAGCTCGTGCGCCCGAATATGGCGAGAATCGTCGCCCCTATGAAATTTTCCGGAAGCTTTTTTATTTCGCCCCTTTTTATCGCGTTGCGAATCACCTTGCGCGCCTTGTCGAATTCCGCCTGCGCCTCGCGCTTGAATTTGGGCTCGCACTGGATCATCGCCGAATAGAGGGTGTTGTATTTCAGGATGTCGACCTCTTCGCCGTCGATGTTCGTCATGGAGCCGACCGCCTTTTCCGCGTTGCGGAAAAATTCGGCGAGCGTTATCTTGTCGTAGTCGAGCTCCGGAAAAAATTTGTCGTAAAAATATTTCCGGCACGCCTCAAAAAAGAGCTCCGACTTGCTCTTGAAATACCTGTACATCAGCCCGCGCGAAATTCCGAGCCTGTCCTGAATGTCGCTCACGAGAACCCTGTCGTACCCCTTTTCTAGGAGCAGCAGGAAAGTCGTCTTCAAAATTTTGTCGCGCGTAGTCTGGGACATGCCGGATTTTTTTAATGCGAATAATCCCCAAAAGGCCGGCGCAAGGCAAGGCGAATTTTATCTACCGGCTCGGCGGCGGGTTGAGAATGGGCGCGGGAAAGCGATACGGAAGGAAAAATGCGCACGGAAGCTGGAATGTCATGGGCGCCGCCCCTGGGATTTTTTTGATTTGATGCGTGCGCGGGAATTTTTCGCGAAAATTTGCGTTGGGCCGCCTTGCCCCATTGCCGCCCTGCGCGCGGCTGGGAAGTTGAAGGTATGCGTCCGCCGTCCGGCGGATTGAGGACGGTTGGCCATTCCCAAAATGCCGGAATTTTCGCATGTTGGCGAAGGAAGAATCGGGGAGGCGCCGCGGTGAATGAACGTTCATTCATTTTTTTATTTGACAATGAACGCGCGTTCATTTCTCATCAGTTCATTCCCGTAAATTATGAAAAACTTAACGACACTTTTCGCCGCGTCATCGGTTTTCGCGGCGGCTTCGGCGTTCGGCGCCGGCTACCAGATAATAGAGCAGGGCGCCGCCAACATGGGCAACGCCATGGCGGGAGCCACCGTCAACGCCAATAACGACGCTTCCGCCGCGTTCTGGAATCCGTCGGCGGCGTGCTTTATGCCGCTCGAAGTCGGCATGACGCGCACGGACTCCGTCGTATCCCTCGTCCTCCCGACCCTCTGCGTCAACGACAGGGGCTCGACTCCGTCCGCCCTCATGGGGCCGAACAGCGAGGGCTCATGCGGAACGAACGAGGTTGTCCCGAATTTCTACGTCGTCCACAGGTTTACGGAGGACCTTTACGGAACCCTCTCGGTGACCGCCCCATACGGCCTTGAATCCAAGTACAACGGGGATTGGTTCGGCAGAATGCAGGGCACGCGCAGCTACCTTTACACGACCGACATCAACCCGGGGTTTGCGTACAAGGTTAACGACTGGTTTTCCGTCGGCGGCGGCGTGAGCGCGCAGTTCGCCTACTGCACGCTCGCAAGCTACATTCCCGGCATGGGAACGCTCGACTACACCGGCCAGAGCTGGAGCGTCGGCGGCAATTTGGGCTTTACGATACGGTACGCCGAGGACGGCCGCTTCGGGTTTTCGTGGAGGAGCCAGGTTTCGCACACTCTCACGGGCGGCGAGCACCTCAACGACGTTCTGCGCGCCGACATCTCCGCCGACATGTACATGCCCGACACTTTCACCGTCGGCATATACCAGCGTCTGCGCGGCTCTTTCCGCGAGTTCGCGGTTATGGCTGAATACGCCTACACCCGATGGTCGGCGTTCGAGAATGTGACGATAGAGGGCAGTACCGCGGGCACCGTCAGCATTCCCGAAAACTGGGAGGATTCCTCCCGCGTGGCGCTCGGCTTCCACTACTACCCCGAGGAAATCGAAAACCTCACCATACGCATAGGCGCGGCCTACGACGAAAGCCCCGTAAAGGGGGCCAAGAACCGCACCTCGCGCATTCCGTGCTCCGACAGAATTTGGGCAAGCTGCGGCATAGGCTATAAAATCGGCAACGTGTCTTTCGATTTGGCGTACTCCTACATATTTGTCTTGGACAGCTCGATGGACAGAACCGAATCGCTTCCGATGCCCACTACGCTCAAGGGCGACTACTACGCCCACATACACGTGATTTCAGCGCAGATAGGCTTTGAATTTTAATGCGCGCATTGCCGCGTGCTGCGGCGATGCGCCTTTGTCGTTTCGCCCCGCAATGCGCGGGGCTTTTTTTGTGCTCGGAGCGCCGCGGGCAATCCGCGGTTTCGGAGGGAGGGGCGGAGACGGAGGGCTTTCCTTTGCTTGTGCCGCCGCGCCCCATTCGCCCCCGCGGCAGGGCGCCGCCGCGGATTATTTAATTTTTCCGAGGCTTTCGGCAAAAGCAAAAGCCCGCGCAAACGCGCCGGCTTTCGAAGGATTCAAATTCTGCGGCGAATCCGTCCTATTCTGCTTTCGCCTTGTTTCTAACGTCGTACATCTTATAGCCGATTTCCCTGACCTTTGATATGGTCTCGGGGTAGGGGTTGTCGCACACGTCGGTGAGGCCGACTTGGAAGTTCTCGCCGTCGAATCTGCCCGTCACCGCCTGGTCGGAGAACTGGTGCCAATGGATTCCGACTATCGCGGGGTTTTCGAGGGCGGATTTTGCGTAGTCGTAATACGCTTGCGCGCGCGCGTTCTGATCGGCCTTCATTATGAGCGACGGGTGGAAGGGGCCGCGGTCGGTGGAGCCGAAGTGCCATTCCCCGACCATCACGGGCTTGTCTATGCCCTTGGGGAGTTTGAAGCCTTTCAAGTGGTCGCGGTACAGGTTGTAGCTTATGACGTCGCAATATTTCGAGGCTGCCTTGATCGCCATCTCGTTGGCGCCGCCCGCAAAGCGGCAGCCCATGTAAAGCTTGTTCGGGGCGAGAGCCTTGAGCTCGTCGCGGATCGCCTTGAAGTATTCTTCGGATATTTTGGAGGTGAAGTCTTTCAGGTCGGACGAGTCCGCCCCCTTGGGGACTTCGGTTTTCGCAAGAAAGTCGTTCCAGTCGGAGTACGACGTTTTCCACGCCTCGTTGAGCTTTTTTATGTCGCCGGAATACTTTTTCTTCAAATCTTCCGCGAACGCCTTTTTTGCCGGCATGTCGGCGGGCGAGGCGAGAGCGCATTTTGCCAAATCCTCCGGTCCGCCCCAGTGGAGCTCATTGTCCACGAAAAACCCTATGCACCACGGGTCGTTGAGCTGCTCTTTGCGCTCTTTGAGATTTTTCTTCACGTCTTCGCGGAACTCCTTGGCGAACGGGTCGCGGAACGGCCACCACCAGCCGTCGGAGTTGGCGAGGGCGGGGCCTTTCACCTCGAACCTTTCGATGTAGGGAGTCTTGCGCTGCAAGAAAATCGAGCTGTCGGAGCTGTTGGCTATGGTGTTGAGCCCCCAGCTGCGCAGGCGTTTGTGGGCGATTTCGGCGTATTTGTCGCGCCAGTTGTCTCCGTATTTCCTGAAAATGTTCGCGGCGGAGAAGTCGTAGGTCTCCTTGATTCCCCGCTTTTGGTAGTGGGGGACGAGGAGCTCGTCTTTCGTTGTATAGAAGAGGGCGAACGGGTCGTCCTTTTGGGGGAGGTTTTCAAAGTAGAATTTTCTGCCGTCGAGCGGCGTTATGGCGGACGAGGGCGTCACTCTCACCACTCCGTGCGACCAGAAGAGGTTTCCGTCGGGATCCACGAGCCACCATTTGCCGCCGATTTTTTCGGTTCTGAAATGCCCCGTGGCCTCGCGCTTTCCGCCCGCCGTCCAGCCCCCGAACCTGTCGCGGTTGACGGGGCCCGGATTTTCCGCGAGCTCTTTCCGCTCCTTTTCGGCGGCTGCCTTGAAGTCGCCGTCAAAGCGCGCCTTGCCCGGCCATTCCCTGAATTTGAACTGCCCGTATTTGTCCACAAACGGGAAAAATTCCTTTTCGGACATGTTGAACCATGCGGGAACGTCGGCGGGGTCGTGCTCGGCGGCGGTAAGGGAATAGAGTTTGAAAGGGGCGCCGCTCTGTTTGAGCAGTTTGACCTTTAATATCTTCGAATAGTCGACAGGCAGGCTCGACCTGTCGCCGCCCCCGAAAGGGCTTGCGCGCATTCCCTTGATTTTTGCCGCGACCTCCGGATGTTTCAGCGGGCGCGGGTGCTTGTATGCGAAAGTCCTTCTCTCGCCTGGAATGAGCTCCACCGTTCCCGTTTGGAGGAAGTCGGTGGTCTTTGCATTGGCGTCGTATATTTCGAGCTTGAGCCTCATCAAATCCGTTTTGGATAGGTTTTCCACGTCGAATTTGAAGTCGAGATTTTTAGAGAGGTCCCAGTTTCCGTCGAATTCAACGCCCTTGCCTTCTACGATTACGGCCCCGTCCTGCCTTTTGAGTTTTTGCGAGGGCGTGCCGGTATTTTTTGCTCCGTCGAAAATGGTTATGTCGGCGGCGGAGAGCGCCGCGGCGAAGGCAATCGGCACGGCGGCTGCGGAAAGTAGGCGGATATTTGTCGTCATGGCAAAAATTAGGTTTTGGCGCAAAGCGCGCATACGCGGCGCTTTTTCGAAAACCTAATTTTGCCCGCGCGCGTTTTCAAGAGAAAAACGCGCGGCAAGGGCGCGGTTTTCGCCGCCGCGCTCTATGGGGAGTTCCGCGCGGCCTATTTGCGGCTTTCGGAAAGGATTTCAATCCAGTAGCCGTCGGGGTCTTCGATAAAATACAAATCCATGTCGAAGTTTTCAAAGCACACGCAGCCCATTTTTTTGTGGAATTCCCGCCATTTGCCGTAGTCCCCGCGGACGGTCATGCACAGGTGGCTCTCGTTGTCGCCGAGGTCGTATTTGCCCTCCTTGTCCCTCAGCCATGTGAGCTCGAGCCTGAATGAGGTCTCGCCGTCCCCGAGGTACGCTATTCTAAACGACCCGTCGGGAGAGTCTATTGCGCCGACTTTTTTGAGCCCGAGCGCGCGCCCGTAGAAGTCCGCGCTCTTTTCAATGTCGGATACGTTGATATTGAAGTGGTTGAAAAAGGCCTTTTTGTTCTCCATTGCGATTTCGTTAAATTGCGCTGTTGGGCGCGTTGCAACAAAAAAAGGGAGCCGTCGGCGCAAAACGCCCCGCAGCCCCCTCCTGATATCCATATAAATTGGAGGAAATTTTTCAGCCCCCGTTCGGGCCGGAGTTTGCGCTTCCGGAAGCCTTGCTGCGGTCGATGGCCTGCAAGGACAGGTAGGAATCCCCGAAAGTGGCGAGGTTGTCGAGCTCCGTGTCGAAAATGTCGTAGTGGTCTTCCTCCTCTTTTATTATGCTTTCAAACAGCGTCTTGGTGCCGCTGTCGGCATAGGACGCCGCGAGGTTCGCCCACTTGTTGTAGTCCGCGACGCTCTCGTCTTCAAGGCCGCGGGCGACCGCGAGCATCTCCTCAACCTTTTTGAGGTTTTCGAGCTTTACGGGCTTTACGGGGCCGGCAAGCTTCATCGCGACGTCGCCTTTGAGGAAGAGTATTCTTTCGGCAAGCTTTTCGACGTGGATCATTTCGGCTATAGATATTCGCTTGAAAATCGCGGCGAGCGGCTCGTATCCGCGGTCGTCGCAATGAAAGTGGTAGTACATGTATTGGTGGACCGAGAGGAGTTCCTCCGCCACGGCCTTGTTCAGCAGCTCGACGCTTTTTTTTCTGTCCATGATGTTTGTGGGTTCGTTTCGGCGGCTCATTCCGCCATATGATAACGACACCCCGCGCATGTACGGGTTCCGGAAAAAGCCGGCGGAGAAGGAAAATATTTTGGGAAATCCGCGCGGGGGAGGGGGGGGACGGGCAATGCGATGGGATTCCCGCGGGCCGTCTGATGTGAAAAATCGGCTTTACAGCGCGCTTGCGCAAACGTATTGTGTGCCGCGTTATGCATAGATATGCCATATACGCAATGTCGGCCCTCGCGCTTTCCGCGTTCGGGCAGGTTTGGGGAGGGGAAAGATACTCTCTCGAAAACGGTTCGGTAAAATTCGAGCTCGACGAAAACGGGAGGCTTTCCTCGCTGAAAAACAAGGTTTCCGGCGCGGAATACGCCGGCGGCGGAGATCTTTGGCGCGCCATATATTCGCGCGGAGATTCGCTCGAAAACGAGTGGCTGCCCTCCGACGCGCCGCTCAAAATCTCGAAACCATCCTCCGACAAAATCCTGCTCGAATACGGCGGGCAATTCCCCGTCAAAATCGAATGTTCCCTCGACGGCGGGCAGGTTTTGCTGAAACCGACGGTGAAAAACGCCTCAAAAGACCTCGTTTTGCGCGAGTTCCAGTTCCCGTTGATAAAAAACATTCCCGAGGCCGAAAATTCCAGAGCCATTTGGTCGCGGTCGGGCGGGGCCTACGCCGCGCGCGGAGGGCAGAGCCTGCGCAAGTGGGTGGAGGGCGCCAAGACCGGCTATATGGCGGAGGACTACAACGCCGTCGAACGCTCGGAGGTCTATCCGGGGGTGCTTGCGCTCAACTGCTTTTTCATCGAACGCCCGAAGGAGAAGGGCGCGCTCTATATGGCAAGCTACGACGATTCCTTTCAAAAAACCCTGCACCTGTTCCGCGGAAGGGCGGTTGACGGCAAAAGGGAGCGCGAAATCGACGCGGGATTTGTGAAATATCCGTTTCTCAAACCAGGGGAGTCCGAGGAATATCCCGCCTATGCGCTCGCGCCCGTTGACAGGTGGGAGGACGGCGCAAAATTTTACGCAAAATGGGCGGGCGCATGGCGCAAGCCGTTCAAGCCCGCAGATTCGCTTTTGTCGTCCAACGGCTGGCAGAGGCTCATTGCGCGCCACCAGTACGGAAAGCGGTTTTTCAAATATTCCGACTTCCCGAAAATTCTCAAAGACGGGCTTGCGGCGGACATCGACACCCTCTTTTTGTTCGGCTGGTTTAAGGAGGGGCACGACGCGGGATACCCGCACTACTCTCCCGAAGCGGAGCAGGGCGGCGACGAGGCTCTCAAAAAGGCGATCGCCGAATTTAAAAAGGGCGGCGGGAAAGTGATAATATATTACAACGGACAGCTCATAGACGCCGCCACGGATTTCCACAAGAAGCTCGGACGCAAGATAAGCGTCAAGGTTCCGGGCGGGAGCGAGCACATAGAACGCTACAAGTTCGGAGGGGCGGGCACGGCGCTGCGGACTTTCGGCAACAAGACTTTCGTCACCGCCTGCCCGTCGTCCGCCGAGTGGCTCGAAGTCCTCAAAAACCTCGCCGACCGCGCGCTCGGAATGGGCGCCGACGGCGTGTTCTTCGACCAGCTCGGATTCATGAGCCAGGTCTGCTGGGACGAGTCGCACGGACACGAAGTCCCTTTCATGGAGGTGATGGGCGCCAAGCGCAAAATGCTTGAAAAGCTCCGCGAACACATAAAGTCCAAAAATCCCGACGCGACTTTCGGAATAGAATGGCTGACGGACTGCACGTCCGACTATGCGGATTACGTGCACAATGTCGGCGTCTACACTTGGATTTCGTTCAAGGACGATTACGGCGTGCCGCGCACGGATTTCGTCCCGCTCTTCCAGTACATATTCCCCGAAACGCGCACGACCGACAGGGACATCCGCGACGACACCGACGTCAAGCGCAGGGTAAACCTCGCCGTCCTCCGCGGCTGGCGGACCGACGCCGAAATATACCGCTGCCGCGCCACCCTCGCCGAGGCGCCTAACTATCAGGCGTATTTAAAGGAGGTCGGCGCCCTGCGCGACAAATACCGCGGGCTGATTCTCAACGGCTCTTTCCGCGGAACCGATTTGGCCGAGTGCTCGAATCCCCGAGCGGAATATTCCGTGTTTACGGCGGGCGACAAGCTCGCTGTGGCAGTCTCGCAGTCGTCGGCGGACTCTATGAAAACGGGCTTCAGAGTCCCCGGATTCAAATTCGCCGAGAGCGGGGAAGTTGGCGGCTGCAAAGTCTCGGGCGGCGGAGACTCGGCCGAAGTAATCTTGCCAAAAGACGCAATAGCCGTGTTGATATTCCAAAAATGATTTGGCGAATGCTTTTGGCGAATAGCTCCGTTTCGGGGAAAGCCGCCACTGGTCACGTACTAATGTACGCTCCTGTTTTGGGTGGGTATTAGTGGGGATAGCCCTATTGCGAAGCAATGGGCGTAAGGGACTGCGCCCCTTCAATGGCTGGCGGCCCGTGCCGCCCTCGCTCTTCATCCAAAAGCATTGCGCCAAATCGGGAACCCGCGGTTTTTCAGAACGAACTCCGGAAGTATTAACGAACCTCCATTGTGGGAGGTTCGTTTTTTGTTGGGAATGCGGAGGTGGATAGGCGCATTGCTTTATGCAATCGCCGTAAGGGGATAGCGCCTTCAATGGCCGGCACGCCTCGCACTCCTATTGCCATGGAAACGCGCCCCGCAGCGTCCGGGACTTGCCGGTTAGTTCCGGTTTCTGTCGTCGGTTGCGCCCTTGCCGTAGCCGGATTTGGAGTTCAGCCTCTCTTTGTACATTCCGGAGGAAAAGTTTCTGAAAGTCTCGACGAGTTCGCAGCGCCGGGTGTCCGCCATGTCGATTATGCCTATTCCGGAATCCGCCCGGTTGTAGCGTCCCGTCGCGGAGAGATCCGTCCACTCGAACCACGCAACCCCCGCAACGCCCGGGTTGCGCGCCGCGGATTTCAGGAATTCGCGCATATATTCCGCCTGTTTTTCGGAGGTTCCCGAGGGAATAATCGCGATGCCGAACGTGCCCTCGTCCTGCGGCGCAAAATGGCATTCGCCTATGAGAATCGGGCGGTCCGCGCTGCCCTCCGGAAGCTTGAGATCCGCGATGTTGTAGCGGTATGTATTGCAGGTGACGGCGTATCAATAGTCGGCGGATATGCGCGCGGCGTATTTCCGCAAATCGCCGCTCATGCCGAAGCTGCAGCCCGGATACATCGCGCGGGGAAAGCGGCGTCAACCGTTTTCGGGAAAGGGTTTTTGCGGGCGGCGCGGCATTATGCGCCGGAGAAATCCGCGCAGGAAAAAATCCGGCTGCGCGGCAGGCGGCCGTTCCGCGACAAAAAAACCCCCTCGGCGAGGGGGCAAATTTTTTACCTGTCGTGCAAATGCCGCATATATGCGGCGAGGGTGTTGGACATTAGCATTGCGACGGTCATCGGCCCGACCCCCCCTGGAACGGGCGTGATCTTGGAGCACTTGGGCGCGACGCTTTCAAAATCGACGTCCCCGACGAGCCTGTACCCGCTCTTCGTCTCGGCAGACGGAACCCTGTTTATGCCCACGTCTATTACGCACGCGCCATCTTTCACCATGTCCGCGGTCACCGTTCCCGGCCTGCCTACGGCGGCTATCAGTATGTCCGCCTGCGAGCAGATCTCCTTCAGATTTTCGCTCTTTGAGTGGCAGACGCTGACTGTTGCGTCCGCGCCCTTTTGCATCAAAAGCAGCGCCATCGGCTTGCCGACTATTATGCTGCGCCCGAGCACCACCGCCCTTTTGCCGGCGGTCTGCACGCCGTGCCTTTTCAGAAGCTCCATTATCCCCGCGGGCGTGCAGGCTGTGAAAGCGCGCGGATCCTCCTGGCAGAGCATTCCGAGGTTCGCCCTGCTGAACCCGTCCACATCCTTGTCGGCGCGCACGCGGTTGAAAGAGTCGCGCTCGCTCAAATGCCCGGGCAGGGGAGCCTGTATAAGCACGGCGTCGACGCTGTCGTCCGCGTTGAGGGAGTCTATAAGGGCGTTCAGCTCCCCCTGCGATACGCTTTCGGGCAGGACGCGGAGGCGGCTTTCTATGCCGATTTCGCCGGCGATTCTGCCCTTCTTTTTCACATAGGAGACCGACGCGGGGTCTTCGCCGACCCTTATGAAGGCCACGCACGGTCGGCGCGGAGCCGAAATCCCCGCGAGTTTTTTGGAAAGCTCTTCGCAGACGCTCTTTGCGGCCGCGTTTCCGTCTATTATTTCGGGCATTGGACGTCCTTTTATCTAAGTTTCATATTTTCGACCCTCACGACGGGCTCGCCGTCGATTTTGGAGAGGGAACCCCGCAGAACCACGAGCTTTCCGAAATATCGCTCGATGTTTGAGGTTATCAGCCGCGTGGTGTCAGCGTATGCGACGAAATCGTCCTCTATGTCGTATATGCAGTACTTGTAGGGGGCTGTCGAGCGGAAGGGCGAGTACGTGCTGCCCGTGTATTTCAGGAAGCCCACGAGCTCGCGCGGAGCTTCCTGAGGTCTTGCAGTGTCGGAGTTGCAGGCGCACATAACGAGCGCCGAAACGACCGCCGCACCCGCAGCCAATATCGCTTTGGGAAGTTTCATACGGCGCAATTTTCATCAAGGCGGCCGCGATTGCAAGCCGAATTGCGCGGGCGCGGGCGATTTTCCGCAAGCCGCGCGTTCAAAGCGCGGGCGCGAATTTAAGGATTATGCTTGATTTTGTCGCAAGTGCGGGTAGTTTCGTTTATTGGAAACTTAATTTGCGCATTCGGATTGGCATTCGGGGGCGTTCCGCCCGAAAATCCAGCCGCAAAAACGCACGCAACCTATATGGATTGGCTCGGCAATCTCTTTTTCGGCGCGGGAATCGCGCACAGCATACTCGTATTCGCGCTCGTCATAACCTTGGGCGTCCTTCTGGGGCGCGTGAAAGTGGCGGGAATATCGCTCGGGGTGACCTGGATTCTATTCGTCGGGATTGTCGCAAGCCACTTCGGAATGGGCATAGAGGCCAACGTGCTCCACTTCTTCAAGGAGTTCGGGCTGGTGCTATTCGTGTTTTCAATAGGCCTGCAAGTGGGCCCGAGCTTTTTTTCGTCCTTTAAAAAGGAGGGAGTCGGCATGAACCTCGTGGCGGCGGCCGTCGTGTTCTGCGGCGTCGGGGTGGCGGTGGCGATACATTACGCCACGGGGCTGCCAATGCCCACGATGGTAGGGATCCTCTCCGGAGCGGTGACGAACACCCCCGGGCTGGGCGCGGCAACGCAGACTTATACCGACATCACGAGCCTCGACGACCCCTCCATATCGCTCGGCTACGCAGTCGCGTATCCCCTCGGGGTTCTCGGCATAATAGGATCGCTCATCGCGCTCAAATTCGCTTTCAGAATTTCTTTTGACGGGGAGTACGCCGAAATCCGCCGCCGCAAAGGGCTGAAAGTCGGCGCCGACAGGATAACTCTCGAAGTCGCCAACCCGTCCCTCGACGGCAGGACGATAGACGAGGTTCAGGAGCTCGTCGGCAGGCACTTTGTGATATCGAGAATCTGCGGAAAAGACGGAAAGATAGAGATAGCCAAATCCGAGAGCGTGCTGCACATGTCGGACAAGATCCTCGTGGTCGCGGAGCCAAAGGACATCGACTTTCTCGTCGCGTTCGTGGGCGAGAGGGCGGATATGGAATGGCAGAAGATGGACACCGCCCTCGAAGCGCGCCGCGTGATGATCACAAATCCGGACGTCAACGGCAAGACCCTCGGAAAGCTCGGACTGTACGGCGGATTTTCCTTCAACATCACGCGCGTCAACCGCGCCGGCATAGACCTCGTGGCGCACCCCGACTTGCAGCTCCAGATGGGCGACCGCGTGACCGCCGTGGGCACCGCGACCTCCCTCAAAAGCGTCGAAAAAATCCTCGGCAACTCGATGATGCGCCTGCGCCAGCCGAACTTGGTGCCGATATTTCTCGGGATATTTCTCGGGGTTCTCGTCGGCAGCGTGCCTTTCTTTATTCCAGGCATACCGCAGCCGATAAAGCTCGGGCTCGCGGGCGGGCCGCTCGTGGTCTCGATTCTCTTGAGCAGGTTCGGGCCGAAGTTCAAGCT
>CAJMOT010000054.1 GCA_905214995.1 uncultured bacterium
GCCGGGACAGCCCGCGGGCGCCGCCGCAAACGCGCAGGCGGATGCGGGAGCCCCGCAACAGCCCCTGACGCTCGCCGAACTCAACCTCAAGGCGCGCGAACAGTTCAACTCTCACACACTGACCGTTGAGGGAGAATCGAAGGTCACGGCGCTGCCCGTCGTCATGCACGGCAAACAGGTCATACTCATACCGTTCAGCGCATTCTCGGGCGGCCCGAACGTGTCGATAATGAACAATCTCGGAGAACAGGTCGACTTCGACCAATCCAATATCTTCGCATCGAAAAACTATCCGTTTGTCATAGTGATGCCGAAATCTTCCATACCCTCCACCACGGTCAACGCGAATCTCGCGACCGACAAGGAGTATCGGGAAATCGTCGGCAAGCCGATATTTTTCATGGGATACACCGCCACGAACATACAGATTTTCCCCGTAAAGCTCAACGCCGTTTCCGACCAGACTCTCGTGCTGTCCTCCCGCATTCCCAACAACTTCATAGACGGAACGGTTTTGATGAATCCAGAGGATGATCTCATTCTGGGTTCCATGATCGCTTTCAAAAAGGAACATCCGAAAGTGCAGTGGAACACGCGCAACAGCGTAAACTTTTTGCGCCGCACAATCGAGTCGAGAAATCCCTTTCTCACCTGCGTGCGCATCGACCGCCTTGACCCCTGGGAAAAACTCGACTTTGACAAGCTCGCCAAACAGAAAAAGAAGCTCGATTCCGTCAATAAGCTCCTATGGGACTTCATCCTGCTCAACACTTCAACGAGGCTCGTGGACACCGAAAAGCTCGCCATCGTGGGGCAGACGGTCTCCAAATACAAGGAAGAGCTCAAAACGCGCATGGAAAAATCGCGCTTTGACAGGCTTTTCAGGCAGTACCTCCAAGACTTGATTTTGCTCATAAAAACCGAGCTGCGCGACGTAAATCCCGACGAATTTTACACGCTGTACCGCTACGACCTCAACCAGGCGATAAACTCGCTCAAAAGCGTGATAGCCTTTTACGAGAACGCCATACGCACGAATTCCCTCAGCCCGCTCGTGCCCGACGACATAAAGAGGGCGCAAAACAGGTAGCGAAAATCTCGAACTTGCGCGCGCCGCCGCGACGAACCGAGAAATCCCGAGCCTTTTGGCCCGGGATTTTTGCCGGACGGCTTGTCGCTATGCCATGTGGTCGAATCCGGAGCCGCGAAAGATTTCGCGGCCTCCGCCGGAGCGCACGACAACCAGCCCGCCGGCCTCCGAAGCGGACGCCGGAGCGGAAATTCGCCCGATTCTCGAAAGCGGGGTTTCGAGAGATTCCGCCCATGCGCGCTCGAACTCTTCGCAGTCTCCGCGATAGGCGAACAGCAGCTCGTAATCCTCGCCTCCGCACAGGGCCTCTCGAAGGGTCGCGGTTTTTCCCCCGAAGAATCGGCGCGGGACGGAATCTTCAAATATCTCCGCGCACGCGCCGCGCGGAATTATGTTTTTGACGTCGGATGCGAGCCCGTCGCTCAAATCTATGCACGCGCCGACGCCCCACGTCTGCGCGAGAAATTCGCCCTCGGCAATCCTCGGCACGAAATCAAGGTGCCTGCCGCTCTCGAAGGACAGCCCGAGCTCTCCCGTGACATAGAGAACGTCGCCAACCCGCGCGCCGGAGCGCAGGAGAGCCCGCTCCGGCGCCGTACCCAAGAGCGACATGTGCATGGAAAAGAACCTCCCATCCGCGCTCGCGACATCGCCGCCCACGATTTTTATGCCGAGCTCCGCGGCCGCCTCCGAAACGCCCGCGCAAAACTCGCCTAGCCACCCGAGCGACAGCCCTCCCGAAACTATTCCGCTCGCGAGGGCGAACGCCGGCCTGCCGCCCATTGCGGCAATGTCGCTCGCGTTGCGGTTCACGAGCTTTTTCCCCGCAAGGCGCGGGTTGTCCGATGCGCCAAAATGCCGCCCCAATATGACCGCGTCGGAGGTGGCAAGCATGTCGCCCCCGCCGAGCTCCTCGGCGCGAATGACGGCGCAATCGTCGCCGGGACCGAACGGAGCCCTCGGCGCGGACGCCCCGAAAGCCGCGCATATGCGCTCTATAAGCTCCTTTTCCCCGAGCGACGAGAGGGGGTCTTTGTCTGAAAACGGAGTCATTTTGCAATCCAAATTATTCCGAGGTTTAGCGCGTTGAACAGCGCGTGGACGAGAATCGGAGAAATTATCGAGCCGCTCTTTTCGTAGGACATGCAGAGCAAGACGCCCATCAGCGACAGCGGCAAAAACACGAAGGCGTCGGCGTGCATCAGCGCGAACAGCGCGCCAGACAAAACCGCCGAGATAAGGGCGCCGCAGCGGAACGGGGAAAAAAATCCCTTGAAAATCCTGTACAGCAGCCCGCGGAAAAACATCTCCTCGGCGACCGGCGCGAATACGGCCACCGACACGACCGCCGCCGCAATCCCGCCCCCGCCCGACATGGAGGAAAATATGTCCACTATTTCCTGCTTCGGAGGATACTCTCCGGAAAATTCAAAACAAATACGCCCCACAAGCGCGTTTGCCGCGAACACCGCCGGCACCGCGCAGATGAAAAACGCGCCCGCCGAGCGGAGCGCGCCGCGCGAAAACCCGAATCCTATGGAAAAATCCGCATCCGACAATTTTTGGAAAATCAAGACCGCCGCAACTGCGGAAACTTGCATGACAATCGTCGGCAAAAACACCGACAGCGGATTTTCCGCCCCAAGCTCTTCCGCAAAAGCCCTCGACGCCGACATTCCCGCGAACGCCGCGGACGCCGCGAGAAACGCCAACAGCAGAAAATCCGCCGGCCGCCGAATCGGAATCGCCGAAACGCCCCGCGGATTTCGGACGGCGAAAACCGCCGCCAAAGACGAGAATCCCGCGGCAAACGCGAGCAGCGCGGCGATTGCCGCCGCCGATGAAATCAGGGACGGCATCAGTCGCCGAAAACGCTTTTTCCGCCGACGAAAGTCCTGACGACCTTTCCGCGCAGCGTTTTTCCGAGCCAGGGGGAATTGGACGAGCGCGATATCGGGGAATCGTAGACCCACTCCGCCTCTTCGTCCACAAGCGCAAAATCCGCGGGGCTTCCGGCGCGCAGCGTGCCCGCGTCGATGCCGAGTATCCGCGCGGGATTTGCGGACATCAGCTCCACGAGCTTCATGAGGCTTATTCTGCCGGAGCGCACGAGTGCTTCGTGGCAAACGGAAAATGCCGTTTCAAAACCCGTTATTCCGAACGGCGCGGCGTCGAAAGCCATGTCTTTTTCGGTGTTCGTATGGGGGGCGTGGTCGGTGGCGATCACCTCTATCGTGCCGTCGGCAACTCCCTCTATCAATGCCTCAACATCAGTTTTGGAACGCAGCGGCGGACACATTTTGTAATTGGCGTCGTACCCCGAAAGGCATTCGTCCGAAAGCGAAAGATGGTGCGGCGTCGCCTCCGCCGAGACGCTCGTTCCGCGCTTTTTCGCCTCGCGTATGATGTCCACCGACAGCGCGCTCGATATGTGCTGCAAATGTATGTGGCACTTCGCGTAGTGCGCCAAAATCACGTCGCGCGACACTATTATGTCCTCAGCCGCGGACGGCCATCCGCCGAGCCCGAGCCTGACGGACCACTCGCCCTCGTGCATCTGCCCCGCGCGCGTGAGCGTAGCCTCCTGGCAATGGTCCATCACAAACAGCCCGAACATTTTGGCGTACACCATCGCGTTGCGCATGAGCTCCGCGCTCTGCACGCACGAGCCGTCGTCGGTGATGGCCTTCACCCCGAGCCTCGCCAGCGACCCTATCGGCGCGAGTTTCTCGCCCTTCCTGCCTTCGGTAATGCACCCGCTCTGGTAGACCCTGACTTTCGCGGACTCGGCGATAATGTCGTTTATCAGCCGGATTGTCGACGGCGAATCCGCCGCCGGAACCGTGTTGGGCATCGCCATGACGGAGGTAAACCCGCCCGCCGCCGCTGCGGCGGTGGCGGTGGCCACGCACTCTTTCGAGGTCTGCCCGGGCTCGCGCAAATGCGCGTGCATGTCGACGAATCCCGGAACGAGCAAGAGCCCTTTCGCGTCGATCTCGGCGGCGGAAGCGGAAACCGCGTCGGCGAAAACGCCGCCTCTCACGAACACGTCGCGGACGCAGTCCAGATTTTGGGACGGGTCTACGACCCGCGCGTTTTTGATTTTCAATTCGTTCATTTCGCGCCCCTCCCGAGCATCGCGCCCATGCAAAGCTTCATCACCGCCATTCTGACGGCAACCCCGTTCGTCGCCTGGCTCAATATCACCGACCTGTCGGAGTCGGCGAGGAAAGAATCGAGCTCCACGCCCCTGTTAATCGGGCCGGGATGCATTATTATCGCCCCGGGTTTTAGCAGGTGGGAGCGCATTCTGTCCAACCCGAAGATGTTCGCGTACTCTGAAATCGACGGGAAGTGCGCCGAGCTTTGCCGCTCGTGCTGTATCCTAAGCAGCATCACGACGTCCGCGCCGGACACGGCTTTCGCCAGATCGCACGAAACCGCAACGCCCATCTTTTCAAATTCCGGCGGAACGAGCGTCGCGGGCCCCGCCAAAGTCACCTTTGCCCCGAGCTTGTTTAGCAGGTATATGTTTGAGCGCGCCACGCGGCTGAAAAGTATGTCGCCCAATATGGTCACCTTGCGCCCCCTGAAATCCGGCCCGAGCTTTTCGCGCATCGTAAATGCGTCCAAAAGCGCCTGCGTGGGGTGGGCGTGCGCCCCGTCGCCCGCGTTTATGACGGGAATCCCAACCCTGTCGGCGAGATATTTCGCCGCGCCCGACGAGCTGTGGCGGACTATTATCATATCGGCCATCAGCGCCTCGATATTTTTTGCGGTATCCTTGAGGGTCTCGCCCTTCACCGAAGACGATATGCTCGACGAAAAGCTTATGACGTCCGCCCCCAACTTGTGGGCCGCCATTTCAAAAGCCGTGCGCGTGCGGGTGCTCGGCTCAAAGAACAGGTTTACGACCGTCTTTCCCCTAAGATACGGAAGCTTCGTCCTGTCTTTCTTGACCTCAGCCTTGAATATGTCGGCGAGCGAAAAAATTTCTCCTATTTCCCGCAGAGAAAGATCTTCCGTGCATGTCAAATCTTTGCGGGACCATGAAACGTTGCCCAAAAATTCCTTAGCTGTCATGCCCATTTAAAAGTTCAAGCTAACAAATCGGCGGCGGCAGTCAACAAAAACAGGGCGCAAAAAAACCCGCGCCGCATAAATTCGCGGCGCGGGAAACCGGACGGCCCGCCTGCGAAGCCGCGCAAAAGAAAGGCTATTCCGCGGGCTTGGTCTTGGGCAGCCCCGTCACGCGCGTGACGGTCTTGATGGCGCCGCGCTTGCGCAAAAGGTCTATGCGCTCGAAGCGCTTCAACACGCTGCGCTTTTTGGACGATGCGGAGCCTCCGCTCTTGAAACTGCTATGCTGGGACATAAATCTTCTCCTTTTATAAAATCAATAAAAGGCTTCATTAAACTTCGGGGTTTCGAAATTGCAACATTTTTTTTAGACCCGCGAACGCCTCCCGAAAAAAAGAAAAGATTGACCGCACCGAACCGTCCAATAACATGGCCTTTCCATGAAAAAGTTTATATTTTGTCTTCTGACCTCGTTTTTAACGCTCGCCGGCTTTGCGCAAAAAGACCCGTTCGTCGGTTTTTATCAGGGCGAAATATCCGGCGCAAAGGGATACCCGCTCGGCAATTTCCCCGACCTGTTCGCCGAAGTCTACAAAGGCCCGAACGGGTACAGGCTGACCCTCCTTTCGCAAATTATGGCGCGCGCCGAACCCCACGCCATAGTCGATTCCCTCGCCGCGGAAAACGGAGAAATAGCTCTCAAAGACGCGGGCAATTTCAAGCTCAACGGCAAAATAACCCCGCAGAAAATCGAAGCCGATCTGACATACAACGGCAAGCCCGCGAAAATCTCCCTCAAAAGGATGAACATCGTCCCGCCGACTCTCGGCAAAAAGCCCCCGCTCGGCGCGATAGTCCTGTTCGACGGAAAAGATCTGTCGGCTTTCGAGCGCGTCCACGGCGACGGCCCCGCGCACTGGGAAATAAAGGACGGAGCGATGGTCGTCACCGGAGGCGGAAAGGACAAAAACGGCAAAAACCTCAACGGAACGCTGCGCACCAAACAGGCTTTCGACGCTGTGAGGCTGCACCTCGAATTTAAAATCCCCGCCGAATACGGCGTGGCGCGGGCGCAGGGCAGGGGCAACTCCGGCGTGATTTTCGGGCCCTATGAAGTGCAGGTTCTCGATTCTTTCGGCGCCCCCGGGAACTGGGACGAATGCGGCTCCATTTACCGCATGCACCCGCCGTACGTAAACGCGTCGCTCGAACCCGAAGCGTGGCAGACCTACGACATTGAATACCGCCCCGCGAAATTCGACGGCGACACGCTCGTGGATTTTCCGCGCTTTACGGTCTATCTCAACGGAGTGCTGGTGCAAAAGGACACTCCGGCGTATTCCTGCACGAGCATAGGGCCGCGCAATTTCGCAAATTTCAAACATCCGCGCAACGGCGTAAAGCTGAATCTGCAAGACCACTCGAACAAGGTGGCGTATAGAAACATCTGGGTGCAGCCCCTCTGATTGGGCCAACGCTTTCGGCGCGCCAACGCGCCGCCCGAAAACGGCAGAACTCTTGCGCAGTCAAGCGCGCGGGGTTTTGCCGTTTTTTTTATGCGTTTCCTCCCGCAAAAAACAACCGCGCCAAGCCGAAACGCCGGCGGGGATTTTCCGCGGCGCAATCCGGAGCGCCGCGCCAACTCGCATATTGCTGCGCCATCAGAGGGCAAGATATTTTCCGCCTTGCGATGGGCGCCGTTTGGAACTTCGATTATTTTATATTTACAAAGAAGAAAAGCAGACATAGTAAAACGGGCCATGAAAAAATTTCTCGCGATTTTGATTGCGGCGACGGCGGCGTGCGTGTGCGCGCATTCGCAGAGCGCGCAAAACTCCCCCGCGGCTTCGGAGCCGCAGATCTCCGAACAGGCGGCGGTTCCGTCCGCCAATTCCCCCGCGGAAGATTCTGCGGCGGATGCTTCCCTCTCTCCCGAAGAGATCGAGCACCAAAAGATAGTTGAAATGCGCGACCGCGAGGCCCTGCACGACGCCTATACCGTAAAGGGCAAAATGGCGCGATTTGTCAAGGCTCTCATCGGCGACAATGAAGCCATAAAAAGCTTTCTCGGCAAAAAGATTATGGATTTGTACGTCGGGCAATATCTGCTCGTGTTCGTTATACTCGTAGCGACGTTCGTTTTCACGAGGTATCTTCTCGGCTACATATTCAAGATCCTGTACAATATGTTCAAACGCGGCGACAGGGAAAATTTCGCGAGCCTCTTCTTCAAAAAGATAAAGACGCCCGCAATCGCATGCGCCGCAATAGTGGGTTTTTACTTCGCGGGAGTGGTCGTCGTCAGCGAGCGCGAATCGCTCACCGTGTTTAACAGGGCGGTCGCGGTGGCGTTTTGGCTGTCGGTATTCTGGCTGATATTAAACGTCTTCGACATATTCTTTATGCTCGCCGAAAACAGGATCGGCTCAAAGTCTGCGTCCGCCGCGAGCCTCATAAACTTTCTGCGGAAGGTCGTAAAGTCGATAATCATAATAATCGCCCTGCTCTCCATTCTCGACAATGTGGGAGTAAACGTAAATACCATTATCGCCTCCCTCGGAATCGGCGGCATGGCGCTCGCCTTCGCCGCGCAGGACACCATCGCAAACTTCTTCGGGTCGGTCTCGATAATAATAGACCGCCCGTTCCTCGTTGGCGACTGGATTAAGACTCTTAACTACGAGGGCAACGTAGAGGCCATCGGCTTCCGTTCCACGCGCATAAGGACTTTCACGAAAACCCTCGTCACAATCCCGAATTCGATACTCGCAAAAGAGTCGGTCGAAAACTTCTCAAAAATGCCGCTGCGCAAGGTGACCGACGTGCTCGGACTCACGTATTCCGCGACGGCGGAGCAGATAGAGGCCGTAATTCCCGAAATCCGCGACGCAATAAAGGCGACCGAGGGGGTGGATCCCTATTCGGTCTCCGTGCGCTTCGACGGCTTTGGGAGCTCCTCGCTCAACATCAAGATAATCTATTATACCAAAAAGATAAGCTACGATTACTATACGGACATCCGCGGGCTCGTCAATTTTGCGATAATGCGGATATTCGCGGCGAGGGGGCTTTCGTTCGCATTCCCGTCCACGTCGGTATACGTCGAGAGCGTCCCGAAAGAGCTGGAGGGGAAATAGGGCGTCCGGCGCGCCGCGCGGAAATTTTTTCGCGCGGACGCTTTGAGGAGTTTGCAAAAACCGCATCCGGCGGGCGGACGACCGCCGTCCCATTCGGGGGCGGTATAAATTTAAGGCAAATTCCGCAAAACTCCTGTTTTGTAGGCGAAACGCCGGGGCTATGCGGAAATTTTTACGGGCGTTCCGCCTCCGCAGCCCGCAGAACCTATTTCCAAAGACGATTCGGAAACGTTTTTCGCAATATTTTTCGCGCGCCGCTCCGCTCCGAACTGATTTTGGGTTTTTTGCATTTTTTTGGATTAATGTTAAATTTTTCTTGAAATTTTTGAAAATTTGAGGTCTCATATGTCCATACAAGCTTAACATGCCCCCGTTTTGGAGGCCGGATTCCCCGATTCCGCCACGACTTCAAGACATGAATTTTACGAAAGACACCCCACGCGAAGAAATCGAACGCATAATACGCGAAACGGTATACCGCGAAATGAACCTTCCGCTCCCGAAACGCGCGGAGGGCCCGAATCCGCTGGTGGTGAACGTGAGCGCGCGCCACGCGCACCTCACGAAAGAGGCGGTCGAAATCCTATTCGGCAAAGGCTACGAACTCACCGTCCACAAATGGCTATACCAGAAGGGCCAGTTTGCCGCAAAGGAATCGGTCACGCTCATCGGCCCCCGCAGCAGGGTGATCTCAAACCTGCGCATACTCGGCCCGTGCAGGAGCGCGTGCCAGGTGGAGCTCGCGCTCACCGACGCCCGCGCGCTCGGCTTTGAAGTCCCCATCCGCAACAGCGGCGACACAAAGGGCGCGCCGGGATGCATGCTGATGGGACCCGCCGGATTCTTCGAAATGCGCGAAGGCGTAATCCGCGCCGCGCGCCATGTCCACATGCACCCCGACGACGCGAAATTCTACGGGGTCGAGAACGGAGACTTCATGAAGCTCAAAGTCTACGGTGAAAACGCCTCGATTTTCGAAAACGTCCTGTGCAGGGTCGACAAAGAACTGAAGCTCGAAGTCCACATCGACACCGACGAGGGCAACGCCTGCGGCATCGGGCCGACCTCGGTATGCGAGCTCGTCAAATAGTTTTTTAATCAAAAATTGAAAGGCAGAATATGAGTCAATCACTCGGAATGATAGAAACGCGCGGCTTCGCCGGCGCGATAGAGGCGACCGACGCCATGGTCAAGGCCGCCGACGTCGAGTTCGTAAAGCAGGTGCAGATCGGCAGCGGCTACGTGTCGGTCATCGTGCGCGGCGACGTGGGCAGCGTCAAGGCCGCGGTCGAGGCGGGCAAGCAGGCTGCGCAGGCCGTCGGCGAGCTCGTGTGCTCCAACGTCATAGCGCGCCCCCACCCCGCCCTGCTCGAAAAGATGGGCCTCTAACATTTAGGAAAGGACTTGCATGAAACAGGCACTCGCAATGGTAGAAACCAAGGGCTTTGTCGCGGCTATGGAAGCCGCCGACGCCGCCCTCAAATCCGCAAGCGTCGAGCTCCTCGGCTGGAAGAAAGCCGGCGGCGGGCTGGTCGCCATATTCTTCACCGGAGACGTGGCGTCGGCCAAGGCCGCCCTCGAATCCGCCGTGGACGCCGCCTCCAAAGTGGGCTCGGTGGAATCCGCCGCCGTCATAGCGCGTCCCCACGAAGACCTCTCCAAGCTCGGCTGCTTCTAAACCCCCCGCGCCGCGGATGAAAAAAATCCTGATAGCAAACGTCGGCTCCACGAGCTACAAGAACACGCTCTTCGAAATTTCCGATTCCGGAGAGTGCGCGGAATTGTTCCGCTCGGGAATGGAGCGCGTTTCGGATTTTGAGTCCGCCATAGGGGAATCGCTCGGCGCGCTCGAAAAGGCGGGGTTTTCCACCGACTCCTTCGACGCCGTGGCGTTCAAGACGGTGCTGGGCAAAAACCTGTCGGGCCTGCGCGAAGCCGGCGGCGAAGTGTTGGAGGCGCTTGAAGCGATGTCTTTTGCCGCCCCCGCGCACAATCCGCCGTATGCTGCGGCAATCCGCGCCTTTGAAAAGCTGCTGCCCCGCGCCCGCCGCATAGCGCTCTTCGAGACGTCCTTCTTCCAGTGGGCGGCGCCCGAATGGAAGAGGTACGCCGTTCCGAAGGCGTGGGACGAAGCCGGCATACGCCGCAACGGGTTCCACGGCGCAAGCCACAAATACGCCGCCGAGCGCGCCGCAGAACTCTGCGGCCGCGCCGACGCCGCGGAAAGCGCGAAAAACCTGTACGTCAGCGGCGGCCCCGCCGCCCTCGAAAAACCGTTCAGGCTCGTGAACTGCCACCTCGGGGGCTCATCGTCCGTCTGCGGGATACTCGACGGCGCGGCGGCGGGCTCGAGCATGGGGTTCAGCCCGCAAAGCGGGCTTCCGCAAAACAACCGCGTCGGCGACCTCGACCCCATGGCGGTATCTTACGCCGTCCGCGCGCTCGGAATATCCGAAGCCGAAGCCCTGCGGCAGCTCTCAAAAGAAAGCGGACTCCTCGGCATAAGCGGGGTTTCCAATGACGCGCGCGACATCGAGGCGGCGGCGGAAAGCGGAAACGCCGAAGCGCGGCTTGCGCTGAAAACCTTCTGCCATTCGGCGCGCGGATACATAGGCGCGTTCGCGGCCAACCTCGGAGGGCTCGACGCGATAAGCTTCAGCGGCGGAATAGGCGAAAACTCCCCATCCCTGCGCGCGGAAATTCTCAAGCCGCTCGGGTTCATGGGCGTGGAAATCGACCCCGAAAAAAACGCGGAATGCGTCGGAAAGCGCGAGGGGCTGATCTCTACCCCGTCGTCGAAAATTAAAGTCGCCGTCATAAGCGCGAACGAGGAAATCGTCATCGCGCGCGAGGCGGCGAAGCTTCTTTCAAAAAAACCGAATATTTAAAATTCAAAAAAGGAAAAACATCATGGCAAATGCAATAGGCGTACTCGAAACCAAAGGACTCACCGCCCTCGTCAAGGGCGTGGACGCGATGCTGAAAGCGGCCAACGTCACCCTCGCTGGGCAGTACAAGGACGCCGGCAGCGCGTTCGTGTCCGCCTGCGTGACGGGCGACGTGGCGAGCGTCAAGGCCGCGGTGGAAGCGGGGTCCGCCGCAGCCGCTGAGGTCGGGAAAGTCGTGAGCGTCGACGTCATCGCGCGCCCCCACGACGACCTCTCCAAGACGGTTCTCGCGCAGGCCCCCGCAAAGGCTCCCTCGAAAAAGTAACCCCCGATTCCCTCCGGTCATGTTTTTGGCGAGAGTCATAGGAAAGGTCGTTTCCTCGCAAAAGGACGACAAGCTCACGGGCAGCAAGCTGCTCGTTTTGAGGCCGCTGACGATAGAGGACGAAAAGTCGCCGAAATTCGCCGAGGGCAAAAACACGGTGGTGGCGGTTGACAACTGCGGCGCGGGAGTTGGCCAGCTCGTCCTGTTCGCGCAGGGCTCGAGCGCGCGCCAGGCGACGGGCATGAAAGAGCTCCCCGTGGACGCCGCCGTCATAGGGCTGGTCGACAAAGTGGAGGCCTTCTCAAAGGAGGTTCCGAACAACCGGTAGGCTCCGCGCCGCTCGGTGCGGAATCCGCGGAAACGAAACGCAATGAATTTGAATCTGGACGAAGAATCTATACGCAGCATCGTGCGCGACGTGCTCGGCAAAATGAACGGCTCTGCCGCAGCCGCGCCGCGCTCGCGCTCCGAAAACGGCATATTCCCCGACGGCGCGACCGCAGCGGCGGCCGCGCGCGAGGGCTACGCCCAACTCTGCAAGGGCGGAATAGCGGCGCGCAGGGAAGTCGTGAACATCGTGAAGTCCATGACGGCATCCAACGCAAAGCAGTGGGGCGCGTTTGAATACGAGGAAACGAAAATCGGGCGGCTCGAGGACAAAATAGGCAAGCTCGAAATCGTAAAGCTCGTCCCGGGCGTCGAATGGATAGCCCCCGACGCGTACAGCGGCGACAACGGCATAATGCTCGAGGAATACGCCCCCTACGGCGTGATAGGCGCCATAACGCCCGTCACGCACTCGATTCCCACGATAGCCGGCAACATCATAAATATGGTCGCCGCGGGCAACGCCGTGGTGTTCAACCCGCACCCGGGCGGCGTCAAGAGCGCGGTTATGGCGATTTCCGCCTTCAACGCCGAAATCGAAAGGCGGCTCGGCATACGCAACCTTATCTGCTGCGTCGGCAACCCGACCCTCGAGTCTTTCGACGCAATATGCAAGAGCGGCGACGTCGCCGTAATGTGCATAACGGGCGGCCCGGGCGTCGTGAAGGCGGCGATGAAATCCGGCAAAAAATCAATTTGCGCGGGCCCCGGCAACCCGCCCGTGATAGTGGACGAAACGGCGGATCCCGGAAAAGCCGCCTCCGACATAATCGCGGGAGGGGCGTTCGACAACAACCTGCTGTGCATAGGCGAAAAGGAGATTTTCGTCACCGAGCGCGCCGCGTCCGACTTTATGCGCGAACTTGAAAACTGCGGGGCGGAGCGCCTTTCCCCCTCCGCGCTCGACAGGCTGACGGGCGAAGCGTTCGAGAGCAAAGACGGCGGATACGCGCTAAGGCGCGCGCTAGTCGGCAAAGACCCGCAGGTTCTCGCGCGGGCGGCGGGCGCAAACGTCTCCGCCAAGGCGAAAATGCTCTTCGCCGAAACCGACGCGGAGCACCCGTTCGTGGTCGAGGAGCAGATGATGCCTATGGTTCCCGTAGTGGTGGTCAAGAATTTCGAGGAGGCCGTCGCAGCGGCGGCGAAAGCCGAGCGCAACTACCGCCACAGCGCGATAATCCATTCGCTCGACGTCACGCGCATGACGGAGATGGCGAGGGTTCTGAACACGAC
>CAJMOT010000055.1 GCA_905214995.1 uncultured bacterium
CTCCGTAGGAGAGCATCGCCGCCGCCGCGAGCAGCCCGCCGTTTGCGGGCAGGTACGCGCACGGCGAGTTCACCGTTCCGGCATCGTCCCATGAATAGTGCGGCGTGGAAAAGAGCAGGTAGCCTATCGCGCGCTCGGGGTCGCCCGAGCGCAGGGCGGCCATCGCGAGCATCGGGAAGTCCCAACCCCACACCTTGTCAAAATTCCACGCTGCGTCGATTTTGTTGAGCGTGCGGCGTATCGCCGACGGGTCGGTTCCGTCGCCGCGCAGCATTCCGAAAGTCCCTATCAGCGCGGGGTGCTCGTAGTTCAGCTTCTCCCACCTGATGTCCGAGCTTCCCGAAAGGTAGACGAACGCGCCGTTCTCCCGGAAGCCGCTCCACATTTTTTCGTAGGCTTTTCGGCTTTCCCCAAAGCCCGGGACGGAGGCGGGATCGATTTTTTCGGGGGAAAATTCGCAGGAGAACTCGAGTTCGCCCGAGTTTGCGCGCAGCTCGAATTCGTGCGGGTTTCCGGTCGGCGAAAATTTCGCGCCATTTGAAAATTTTACCGCGGCGAAGTAGCGCGTCCCGTCGAGCTCGCGCGAGAGCAGGGCGAATCCTTCGCCCGACTTTTCGACGGAGGTAGAGCGCCTTTTGGGCGCGTTCCAATTGCCCGAGAGGTTGGCCGTTCCGCCGTCCGAGTACGGGAACTTGAAGATTACGCGCAGCGCGCCCGTTTCGAGGAGTCCGGACTCTATCCGCACGGATACCAGATCGCGGTCGGGGTGCGATACGGTCGACACCCTCGCGCCGCCATCCGGCGCGCGGAACGCGCTCTCGACTCTTCCCGCGTAAATGTCGACCGTCTGCCATTGCGGGGCTATCGAGCCCGCGTCGAGTCGCCCGCCGTCCGCGCCGAATATTGCGAACGATATTCTGCCGAGGTTCAGCCTGTGCGGGTTTGCGGCGAGCCATTCCGAGAGCTCCGGATTGCCGGGGTCGGGCAGGGAGCCGGCGGAATTTCCCTTGAATTTGGAGGGGGCGTCCGGAGGGGGCGTCGAGCGCCAGCCCCAGTCGGAGAGCGTGTTTTGCGGCGCGAGCGTTTGCAGTCCCGTCCTGTCGAATGAGAAAGCGAATTTCCCGTTGCCTGCCTGCGTGGGGGAATCGCTGGGGCGCGCGGCGTTTCCGGCGTGCTTGACGAAGTGGCGGCCGACGGCGGCCCTCCTGTCGATTTTCTCTCCGGCGAATGCGCAGGCGAAGGCGGCGGTCAAAAGGCGTATTTTCATTGGCGGATTTTATGCGCCCTTTCGCTCTTTCGGCAAACATTATCTGCCGCCGTAGGCGCGGGGAGATTTATTTGTTGGCGGCGCGTCACAGCCCGCCGCGTTTTTCCCCGAGACGATGGCGACCATTCCGAACGCCATCGCGCGCGTGCGGATTCCCGCAAATCCGGCGGCGGCGAACATATTTTCGACCTCGGCTCGCCTCGGGTATTCCATCGTGGTTTTTGCGAGGTATTCGTAGTCTTCCCGCCTTCCGCCGAACGCTTTCGCAATAAGCGGCACGGCCGAGCGCATGAAAAATTTTTGCGCGGTTTCAAACAGCGGGCCCTCCGCGCGCGCGACCTCCAAAACGCACAGGGGGGCGCCGGTTTTGAGAACCCGCGCGATCTCGCGCAGGCACGCGGGGCGGTCGGCGAAATTTCTGAATCCGAAGGAAATCGTCGCGGCGTCGAAAGAGCTTTCTGAGAACGGGAGGCTGCGGCAGTCCGCCTCGGCGAACTCCGCCGCGCTTCCGCACTTTTCTTGCGCGAGGGCGAGCATCTCGGGGCAGAAGTCGACTCCTACGACGCGGCAGTCCGGATCCTCCCTCAAAAGGCGCGCGCAGACGTCTCCGCTGCCGCAGGCGATGTCGAGGTATTTTTTTTCGCCCCCGCCGCCGTTTTCGCGCGCGAGCGCCGTTGCGGTTTTCGCGAGCCTGCCGCGCCACAGCACGTCGAGCCCGCCGCACATTGCGCGGTTGATTGCGTCGTAGCGCGCGGAGACCCTCGCGAAGAGCCTTTTCACGTCCTCCGGATCGCGCCGTATGGGGTCGGCTTCCATTCTATTTTTTAAAGGAGTTCACCACGAGGTCCGAGAGGTATTTGTCGGGGTTTTCGACCGCTTCCTTCGGTATTGGAAAGTCTTTCGCGCCCGTGTTGCGCGAGACTATCGCGAGCCCGTGGGCGTAGTCGCGGAAGAGCTCGGCGCAGACCGCCCGGGCGGGCTTGTCGCGCGCCACGCACATGGATATGATTTTCTCCCGCGCTCCGGCGTCGAAGTCGAGTTTGAAGCCGTTTTCGGCGCGGAATTTTTCGGCGAATTCGTCGAGGGAGCCTGAGAGCTCCCCGCGCAGGAGGCTGGCGTTGGCGGTCAAGAGCCTTTCGAGCCCCGCTTTCGGGTCTTCGACCGTCGGGGAGTCGAGCTCGAAGCGCCTGATGCCCGACGACGGGAGGTCGAATTTGAAGTCGCGCAGAGTGCGCTCCAGAACCGTCATCAGCCCGCGCGCGCCGGTCTTTTCCTCGTAGGCGAGCCTGGCGACGGCTTCAACCGCCTCTTTGGTGACGGAAAAGTCTATCCCGTACCCGCGGAAGTCGGATTCGTACTGGCGCAGTATCGAGCCCTCCGACGACACGAGTATGTCGGCGAGGTCGTCGGCTTTAAGCGGCTCGCACGCAACCCTCACGGGAAGGCGGCCGATAAATTCCGCCTCAAACCCGTATTTGATGAAGTCGGAAGTCTTTGCGAACCGCAGGAAGTCCGACGGGTCGTCGCCGCCGCCGGCTTCCGCCGCGGAGTCGGCGAATCCGATCACCCCGCGGTTCATGCGCTTGGCGATGTCCTCTCCGAGCGTGTCGAACGCGCCGCTTACTATAAACAAAATGTGGCGCGTGTTGATGGTGCGCTTGGGCTTTTTCCCGGATCTCGCGCTCATCGCCATCTGCATCTGCCCCATCATGTCCTGCGGGCTCACGACGTTGACGTTGGACTCCTCCATGAGCTTGAGAAGGTTTATCTGAACCCCCCTTCCTGAGACGTCCCTGCCGCCCGCGCGGCCCTCGCGGCTCGCGATTTTGTCGATTTCGTCTATGTACACTATGCCGTACTGGGCGACGTCGACATCGCCGTCGGCGGCCTTTACGAGATCGCGCACGAGGTCTTCGACGTCGCTGCCCACGTATCCGGTTTCGGAAAATTTAGTGGCGTCGGCCTTGACGAAGGGAACCCCTATGAGCTTGGCGATTGTGCGCATTAGGTAGGTCTTGCCCACGCCCGTGGGGCCCAATATCAAAATGTTCTGCTTGGCGTATTCGCGCTCGGCGAGGGCGGGATTTTCCATGCAGCGGCGGATGTGGTTGTAGTGGTCGCAGATTGCGACAGAAAGGACTTTTTTCGCCTCGTCCTGCTTTATTACAAATTTGTCGAGATAATCGCGTATCTCGCGCGGCTTCATCGAAAATTTGGAAATTTTCTCGAGAATTTCCTCCGACGAGCCCTTTTGCTGCCGGCTGTCGCCGCCGTCCTGGGCGGCCGCGCCGAACGGCGGGACAAATTCGAATCTGACATTCCTGTCCTTGCCGAGAATCCCCTCGAGCTGCTTTTTCAGCTCTTCGAGAGGGTTGCCTTCCGGCTCGTTTTTCGGCTTATCTTCCGGAGGATTTTCTGTATTCATTTGCGGGATTCCCATTGAATAGATGGTCGGATTTTTGCAATCGGTATTTAAATAATTTCAAAAAAATACGGAAATTAGGTTGACTTTCAATATCGAAACATAACCTTTTCTTTTCAATCGGAACGCCTACGGCGCGCTCCGGTGCCGCTTTTTTATTTGGAGGTTCGGTCTTATAAATCTTCCGAACCGCAAGAAAAAACGTATAAGGTAAAAAAATGCAAAATCTTACGAAAAGGGAAATCGTTCAGGAAATTTACAGGGAAAAAGAGGAATGCCGCCGCGGCGACATACTTCAAAACGACGTAAAAGACATCGTCCAGCGCACCCTTGACATTCTCTGCGCGTCCCTCTCCAAGGGCAGGAACGTCGAACTTAGAAACTTCGGCGTGTTTGAAGTCCAGATCCGCAAGCCGCGCGTGGGCCGCAATCCCACCAAGCCCGCCGACGACGTGGTTATCCCCAAGAGGGCGATCGTCAAGTTCAAGGCAGGCAAGGAGCTCAAAGCGCATTTGAAGAAGCTCGACCTTTCCATAGTTGAAAAGAGCAAGGCCGCCCGCGCCAGAAAGTAGCGGATGTTCAAGACTCTCCCAGGGTTTAGGGAATTCTATCCCGAGGAGTGCGCCAAGAGAAATTTTGTGTTTTCCAAGTGGCGCGCGGCTGCCGAATCTTTCGGCTTTCGGGAATTCGACCCGCCCGTTCTCGAGTCTCTCGAACTTTTTACCGAAAAGAGCGGCGAGGAGATAAAATCGCAGCTCTTTGAGTTTACGGACAAGGGGGGGCGCGGGGTGTCACTGCGCCCCGAGATGACCCCGTCGCTCGCGCGAATGGTCGGCGCGAAGGCCGCCGGCATACGCAGGCCCGTCAAGTGGTTCGCCATAGGCGAGAACTACCGCTACGAGCGCCAGCAAAAGGGGCGGTTGCGCGCGTTCTACCAATACAACGCCGACATCCTCGGAGACGGCTCGACGGGCGCGGACGCCGAAATAATCGCGCTTTTGATAGAGTCGCTGCGCGCGTTCGGGCTGACCGAAAGGGAGTTCAAGCTGCGCCTCGGCGACAGAACCCTCTGGGCGCTCTTCTTGCAGAGCATGGGAGTGGAGGGGGAGTTTATGATTCCCGTCCTCTCGGCGATGGACAAAATTGAAAAAATCTCCCCGGAAGCTTTGGAGGAGACGGTTGCCAACGCCTTAAAAGGCTCCGGCGCCGAAGCCGCCCGCATAGTGCCCGCCGCGCGCGAAATCATAAAGGCGCGCTCGCTCGAAGAAATCCGCGCGTCGTTTGCCGACGCGCCGGAGCTTGCGGAGAAGATAGACTCCCGAATGGGCGAATGGCGCAGGCTTCTCGACTTGCTTTCGGCCCTCGGAGTTCGCGAATACGTCAGCCCCGACCTCGGCATAGTCAGAGGGCTCGCGTACTACACCGGATTTGTGTTCGAGGCTTTCCAGACGGTCGGAACCGGCCGCGCGCTCGCCGGCGGCGGAAGGTACGACAATCTCGTCGGCAAGCTCGGCTACCAAGACATGCCCGCCGTCGGATTCGGAATGGGCGACGTCACCGTTTCCGACCTCCTCGAACTCGTGGGCAAGGGCGGCAGCCTCGATGTCCGCCCCGACGCCTATGTGGCGATAGGCTCTCCCGAGTGCCGCGCGAAGGCGCTTGAAACCGTGGCGTCGCTAAGGCGCGCGGGGCTTAGGGTAGACTATCCGCTGAGGGACATGCCGTTCGGCAAGCAGTTCAAACAGGCGGATTCGGCGGGCGCGAGGTTCGCGGTGGCAATAGGCCCCGACGAAATTTCCAAAAACCGCGCAAAGGTTAAAAATCTCTCGACCGGCGCGGAGTCGGAAGCGGATTTCGCGGCTCTTGCGGATATTCTGCGGGCTTAGGCGCGCGCGGGAAAACCCTTGCCGCGGCGGGATTCCGCAGGGGGGCGGAGCCGCCGAGTTTTCGTATTTGCGCCGTCTGCGCGCCGGAGCGTTTTTTTCTAAAATTTCCGCCCGAAATTGCCTTTCGCCGCGGGAACGGTTCGCCGCGGAGCGTTCCCGAGCAAATTGCCGCGCGCCAAATTGTGCGGCGAAATCTCCCGCGCTTTTGGGGTGCCGCGCGCAGAAATTTTGATTGCGCCGCTACGCCGCGCACAAAAATACGCACATTATCGAAAAAAGCAGCCACGTTGCGGGCGGAATCTCCCGCGCGCGCCCCGTGGCGCACATCAGCAGGACGTACGCGACCATTCCGAAGGCGAACCCCTCCGAAATCTTGAAGCATAGAGCCACCATCATTATGCAGAAAAACACGGGTATCAGCTCCGCTGGGTCCGAAAATTTTATCTGCGATATGCTTCCGAACATCAAAATCCCGATTACTATAAGGGCGGGGGCAGTCGCCGCCGCGGGAACCGCGTTTATCAGCGGCGAAAGAAAGAGGGCGGCGATGAAAAACGCGCCCGTAAAGAGGGGAGTGAGCCCCGTGCGCCCGCCGGATTCTATGCCCGCGGACGATTCCACGAAAGCGCCCGTCGTGGAAGTCCCGAGCAGCGCGCCTATGACGGTCGCAGAGGCGTCGGCGGTTAGCGCCCTTCCCATTTTGGGGAAAGTCCCGTCGGGGCGCATTATCCCGCAGCGGCTCGCCATCGCGACCACCGTGGCGATGGTGTCGAGCAGGTCGAGCATAAGCAGCACGAATATTACGCGGGCGGCCTTGTGAAAGTCCCTGAACGGATAGGCGAAATCCAGCTGCATGAAGGTTTCGGAGATCCCGTGCGGAATCGAAAATATTGCATCCGGAATTTTCGCCATGCGCGCTCCGGAGGAGTCGTCTATAAAAAACGCGGCGGCCGTCATAGCCGCTATGGAGATTATTATCGCGGAGCGCACCTTCCGCGCTGCGAGAACCGCTATCAGCGCGACGCCCGCGAGCGCAAACAGGCATTCGGGCGAGCCGAGCTGTCCGCCCGTCACGAGGGTGGCGGGATTTGAGACCACGAGCTTGGCGGATTGCAGCCCGAAAAACGCTATGAACATCCCGATGCCGCATTGGAGGGCGGCCTGCATCGGGCGAGGAACTCCGGCGATGAGCTTTTCGCGGATTCCCGTCACCGAGATTATGAAAAAGAATATGCCGTTGTAAAATGTGAGCGCGAGCGCCTCGCGCCAGTCGAGCCCCATGCCCACGCACACGATTATCGCGAAATACGTGTTAGTTCCCATCGTCGGCGCGAGCGCCACCGGCAGGGTCGCCATGAACGCCATCAGAGCGCACCCTATTGCGGCGGCGACCGCCGTGACCGTTACGAGCGCCGCCTTGTCCATTCCCGCCTGCGCCAGAATCGCCGGGTTTACCGCGAGTATGTACGACATCGCAAAAAACGTCGCAAGCCCCGCGAGCGCTTCGCGCCCCACGCTCGAGTTTCTCTCGCGGATTTTGAAGAATTTGTCGAGAAGTTCCATGTTTTCCCCTTTTGTCACTGCCTGTCGAGCGAGCGGTAGTTTATCGCTTCCAACAAATGGTGGGTCTGTATTTTTTCGGACGCGTCGAGGTCGGCTATCGTGCGGGAGACTTTCAGTATTCTGTCCCACGCGCGCGCCGACAGCCCGAGCTCTTCCATCGCGGCCGTGAGCATCGCCGTCTGCCGGCCGTCGAGCGCGCAGAATTTCGCGATTTGCGCGCCGGTCATCGAGGCGTTGACTTTCGCCGCCCGCTTTAACCCCGCAAACCTGCGCTTCTGGATTTCCCTTGCGGCCTCCACCCGCGCGCGGATTTCGGCGGACGTCTCGCTCTTTGCGGCCTTTGCGAGGTCGCTTATGGGCAGCGCAGAGGCCTCGACGTGTATGTCTATCCTGTCGAGCATGGGGCCCGACACCCGCGCCCTGTACGCCTGCACTTGCGCGGGCGTGCAGGAGCACCTCCTGCGCGGGTCGCCGAGGTATCCGCACTTGCATGGGTTCATCGCGGCCACCAACATGAATTTGCACGGGTAGGTTATCTTGCCCGCCGCGCGCGAGATCGTGATCTTCCCGTCCTCCATAGGCTGGCGGAGGTTGTCGAGTATAGCCCCGAATTCGGGGAGCTCGTCCAGAAACAGCACGCCGTTGTGCGCCAGCGACACTTCCCCGGGCTTGGGGTTCGGCCCGCCGCCCGCAAGCCCCACGCGGCTTATCGTGTGGTGCGGGGCCCTGAACGGCCTCCTGAAAAACTTGTTTTCCGAAAACTGCGTCAGCCCTGCGGCGGAGTATATGCCGAGGATTTCGAGAAATTCGTCGAGGGTCGGCAGGGGCATTATCGACGGAATGCGCTTTGCTATCATGCTCTTCCCCGATCCCGGAGGGCCAACCATCAGCAGGTTGTGTCCGCCCGCCACCGCGACTTCTACCGCCCTGCGGACTTGGCGCTGCCCCTTTACGTCGGCGAAGTCCGGCATTCCCTCCGACTGCTGGGGCAGGTTGAACGGCGATTCGGAGGCTTTCAGCGGCTCGAGCTCTATCTTGCCGCGCAGAAAATCTGCGAGTTCCCGCAGGTTGCGCGGGGCGTAGGCGTCAACCCCGTCCACGAGGGCGGCCTCCGCCGCTGACTCCGGCGGGAGTATCACGCCTTTCCTGCCGCTCCTGCGCGCGAGCAGCGCGAGCGACACCCCTCCGCTGATTTGCCGCAGCGCGCCGGAGAGGCTCAATTCGCCCGCTATTATGTAATCCGAAAATTTCGACTCGTCGAGCTCCCCCGTCGACGCGAGGATTCCGAGCGATATGGGCAGGTCGTAAATCGGCCCCTCCTTGCGTATGTCGCCCGGGGCGAGGTTTACCGTCATCTTGGTAAGCGGCATCGCAAACCCGCTGTTTGCCAGCGCCGACGACACGCGGTTTACGGACTCCTTCACCGCCGCGTCCGGAAGGCCCACGACGAAAGTCTTGGGCTCTCCGCGCTCGCCGGAGTTCACCTCTATTTCGACGGGCAGCGCCTCAACGCCCACGAGCGCGCCCGAATTGACTCTTGCTAACATCTTGCCGGAATTTTTTACGCTGAAAAAATGTTTTGCAAAAATTATAATCTTTTGCGGGGCGTCCGCGCAAGCCCAAAGGCGGAGAGGTTAATTTCTTGATTTCGGCGCGTGCGCGGGCCAATATGCGCGCATGGAAATTTCCGAAGCGGACATGCGGCTGCGCGCCGCGGCGCGCGCGGCGTTCGACGCCTTTTGCGGCTCGGGGAAATCTCTCTGCGCCGCGGAGTCGTGCACAGGGGGGCTCGTGGCGTCGTCGCTGGTGTCGATTGCGGGCGCGAGCGGGTTTTTTAGGGGATCGGCCGTGTGCTATTGCGACTCGGCGAAAATCTCGGCGCTCGGCGTCAGCCCCCTTACCATATCGGAGCATTTCGCCGAGAGCCGCCAGTGCGCCGAGGAGATGGCGCGCGGGGCTCTCGCGCTCTACGGAGCCGACGCGTCTGTCGCCGTCACCGGTTTTCTCGACGGCAATGTCGGCGGGAAGCCGGCGGAGCTTGCGGGGGCGGTTTTTCTGTGTTCCGCCGTCCGCTCGGAGAGAGGTGTTGAGACTTTCTGCGCGCGCCTCTCTCTCGACCCCTCCGCCGACAGAAATTTCAACAGGGCGACCGCCGCGGCGTGCGCGCTCGAGTCTCTGAAACACTCAGCCTGCGCATCTTTGCTCCGACGCCCATGATAACCGCATTTTTGAGAAACTTTTGCGCGTCGCTTGCGGCGCTCGCCGTTTTTTTCGTCGCGCTCCCGCTTGCGCTTATGTTCGCGGCGGCGGCGTTCGTCGCGTCGCTCGGCGACAGCGGCAGGCCCTCCGGAGGAGTTCTCGTGCTCGACCTCTCGGAGGGCGTCGCCGAAACTTCGCCCGCCAAGCCGTCAGTGAATATCCGCGGCGGCTTCTTCAAAAGGCCTCCCGAGAGTTCGTTCGACATCTGTTCCAAAATCCGCGCAGCCGCCTCCGACCCGTCGATAGAGGCGATGCTCGTGCGCGGCTCTTTCGCGGATTCGGATTCCGGAGGGTCGCTCGCGCAGGCTTCGGAGATGCGCGCCGCCCTCGGCGTTTTTTCAAAGTCGGGCAAGCCCGTGTACGCGTATCTCGAAAACCCGACTTTCGCCGACTACTACCTCGCGAGCGCCGCGGATTCAGTTTTCATGAACCCTTTCGGGACTATGGAGTTCAAGGGGCTCTCGGCGCGCTCCCCGTTTTTCGGGGCGGCTCTCAGAAAGTACGGAATCGGGGTCGCGCTCGTGAAGTCAGGCGAATTCAAGAGCGCGGGCGAAATTTTTACGGAGGAGAAAATGTCCGCCTCCCAAAAGTCGCACCTTGCAGGCGTGCTCGAATCCGTGTGGGGCGGGTGCGCGCGGCAGATTGCCCAATCGCGGAATCTTCCCGAGGCGCGCCTCGAAAAAATCGCGCGCGAATACGCGGTTTTCCCCGCTTCCGACGCCGAAAAGCTGGGGCTTGTGGACGGGCTTTTGTACGGGGGCGGGCTGGAGGATTTTCTCTCACAAAGGCACGGCAAAACGGGCGGGTCTTTCCGCCGCGCCGCGATGCGCGGATATTCACCGAAGGCGAAATCCGGCGCGGACAAAATAGCGATCGTGTCCATAGAGGGCGCGATAAGCGAAACCTCTTCGCGCGGGCGCGCCGGAGCCGAGAAAATTTCTCGGATTTTGCGCGCGCTGGGCGACGACGCTTCCGTAAAGGCCGTGGTTCTTCGCATAGACAGCCCCGGCGGAAGCGCGTTTGCGAGCGAGTCAATCCGCCGCGAAGTCGAGGAGCTCTCCAAAAAGGCGAAAGTCGTATCGTCTCTCGGGGCGACCGCCGCGAGCGGAGCGTATTGGATTGCCACAGCCTCCGAAAAAATCTTCGCCGACCCGGCGACCGTCACCGGCTCGATAGGGGTGTTTTCCGTCGCGTTTTCGGTTGAGAAAATCGCCGCCGACCACGGCGTGTTCTTCGACGGGGCAAAGACCGCCCCGTTCGCCGATTTCATGTCCGCGACGCGCGGCGCCGACCGTGCGGATTTGGAAAAGCTCAAAAGCCTATGCGACGGAATCTACGAAAGGTTTGTTGAGCTCGTTTCAAAATCCCGCGGCATGGCGTTTGAAGAGGCGCGCAAAATCGCCGACGGAAAAATCTACGACGGCGCGCGAGCCGTGGAGCTCGGGCTTTGCGACGCGCTCGGCGGCGTAGAGGCCGCCATTGCCGAGGCCGCGCGCCTCGCCGGATGCGAAAGCTATTCCGTAATCCGCGCTCCGCTGCGCGACCCCATCGGCGAGTTCTTCTCCGAAGGCGCAGATCGCTCGGCTTCCTCAAAGCTCTCCGCCGAATTCAATGCCATCTTCGGCCGCGCGTCCGCTTTCGCCGAAGAGCTTGTCGAAAATTTCAATAGGCGCAACTCCCAAAAAATCTACCTCCTTGATTTGGCGAATGCTTTTGGCGAATAGCTCCGTTTTGGGGAAAGCCGCCACTGGTCACGTACTAATGTACGCTCCTGTTTTGGGTAGGTATTAGTGGGGATAGCCCTGTTGCGAAGCAATGGGCGTAAGGGGCTACGCCCCTTCAATGGCTGGCGGCCCGTGCCGCCCTCGCTCTTCATCCAAAATGGATTCGCTCGCTTGGTTGCGCTGCGCGCAATCTGCGGGCGCGGTGCGCGCCGGCGGAAGGGTGGGGCAAGCTCCCCTTGCGGCGATTGGCAAAGCCAATGTGCCTACTCCCAATGTCTTCGGGTTGAAAAGGGAGAAGGAAATGGCGCAGTCGAAAGATATTGAAATAACTTATTTAAAAGGATTGACTTATTGGCGGAGAATGCATATCCCCATTTTTCATGAAAAATTTAACGCTTTTCCCCCTTTTTGGGCTTCTCATTTCCATCGCTTCCGGCGCGGCCGCGCAGGAAACGGAATATTCAAATTTGTATTACAACAACGATCTCGCCGCCCGTCCCGGCAAATGGGAACACGGCTATTTGGGGGAGGCAAAGAACTGGAATGTCGGCTCCATAGACGGGCCGGTTTCGGAGTCCAATCCAACCCAATACGACAATTTGTGGGTGTCGGCGACCATAACTTCGCAGACGGGATTTGTCACGGGTTGGGTGGGCAATATGAATTTCCACGATTTCAACATGGATCTTTCGCTCGGTTCGGCGGCCGCGGATTTGTTCTGCACAGTCGAAAACCAGTCCGTCACGGCGTGGGGCGACATGAATTTCACGATAACTCCGGCCGATGCGGCGGGCGCAAGGCAGACCAATATTTTAATGGAGGACGATTCCTCTATTTCCGTAAGAGGCGATTTCAATTTGAACATAACGGGAAGCGCTTCTTTGAAAATTTGTTCGTCTTTGGACTACGGCCCGGATCCGTGGCCGGTTGTGGGGATATCGCAAAATTCCTCGTTTGTAGTAGACGGCGGCTTCAACATCGTCCAGAATTTGCGCAACGGCGTTTACGAGCCGCTCGATTTGCGGATAAACACGGCTTTCTTTATGGTAAACGGCGTTATGGACGTGACGCAGAAGGCGGCGGGCTCGATAAATTTGGATTTGAAAGCCCAATTTTCAAGCAACATGCAGGTCGAGGGCGACGAATCTTACGATTCCAACATCTCTTTTGGAGGGCTAAGGGGAGACGCGAATATTCTCCTTTCGGATGCCTATTCCGGAGCCGCCGGGCGCAGCGTCTATATAAATTTCACCAATTCTTCCGCCGAGGAGTGGTCGGGAAATTTCACGAACGAAACGGGCCTTAAAACCCATATCGAAATGTTTGCAAGTTCGGGTTCCGGCGAACAGACGATGCGGTTTCAAACGGGCGGCGTCGATTCGGTGGCGGTCGTCAACGGCGCGCTGAATCTGTATTCGACCGAAAGCATGGGAAATCTGTCTTTAAGCGGGGCGAACGCCAGGCTCGGGATAGCGGGACAGAATCCTACGGGCGATTTTTCAACGCTCAGATTTTCCTCCGTCGAATGGTCGGCGGGCACGATAGAAATGGACATTATAGCCGTCGGAATGCACGACGCCATCGTCGTCGACGGCGCGTTCGACAAAACCTCTTCCGCTTCGGGGCTTTTCATAGAGCTTAATGTGGACGCCTACGATTTGGGCGTGTGGCTCGACGAGGAGGGGGTTGACTACATTGATTTTGAGTTGATAACTTTCGGCTCCACGAATATGAAAGACGGCGACATTTCGGTCGTCGCGCGCGACGGCGTGATATGCGAGCTTTTCGGATTCGATGCCGGAACGCTGACGGCGAGGCTTTCGCTCCAGCCCGTTCCCGAGCCGGCGGCGTTTGCGGCGGCGCTCGGCGCGCTCGCTCTGGCGTTTGCCGCGCGCGGAAGGAGATAACGGCGCGCGTTCGCCTCGGCATTTGCGGCGGGGG
>CAJMOT010000056.1 GCA_905214995.1 uncultured bacterium
TGCAGCGTTACCGCGAACTGCAGGACATCATCGCCATCCTCGGTATGGAGGAGCTTGGTGCAGACGACCGCCGCATTGTCGATCGTGCCCGCCGCATGCAGCAGTATTTCTCGCAGCCGTTCTCGGTTGCCGAGCAGTTTACCGGTCTGGAAGGGCGCTATGTAACGCTTGAGGACACCATCAGTGGCTTTGAAGCGCTGCTCGGCGGTGAACTTGACCAGTATCCGGAGGCTGCCTTCTCCATGGTCGGCACGGTAGACGAGGTCCACAAAAAGGCCAAGGATATGGGGGCACTCTGATGGAGAACACCTTCTATCTGGAGATCATCACGCCAGACCGGCAGTTTTACACCGGACCGGCAACCAATTTGACTATGCCTGCACTCGACGGTGAATACGGCGTGCAGCCGGGACATGAGCCGGTCGTTACCGCACTCCGTCCGGGTACGGTGCGGTTCCAGACAGACGGCACACCGCACGAGGTCGTTGTCAGCGACGGCTTCGCAGAAATTATGCCGGACTACTGCATTCTTCTGGTATCCAGCGCCGAACGTCCTGACGAAATCGACCGTGCGCGTGCCGAACGCGCCAAAGAGCGCGCCCGCGGGCGCCTACGCGGACGGCGTAAAAATCAAGATAAACGCGCCAGCCGCCGACGGGAGGGCCAATGCGGAGCTGGTGAAATTTCTGTCCAAATTCTTCGGCGTCGGCAGGGGAGGCGTAAAAATAATATCCGGCGAGACTTCGCGGGACAAGCTCGTGCGGATTGAAGGCGCGCAAAACTGCCTCGAAAGGCTGCGCGCTGGTAAATAGCCGCGCCGGATTTGCGGGAGGCGGGACGGAGCGCGTATTAGCTTTGCGCGCGGAAACGCGAAAAGGCGCGAAAAGGCGCGGGCCCGAAAGCCGCAATCTCTTAAAAAAATTTCTCGGCTACGGAAAATCCGCCCGCGGGTTTCGAAACTAGTTTACAGTAAACTAAAAAAGAAAAAAATTCTTCTTTTATCAAAAAGCGGGGTTTCGTATATAAGGGGTGCTATGAAAACCAATATCACCCCCCCCCCCCTACGTATAACACACTGATAACCATGCTACTTGCCGCAGCCGCCTCCATTGCGCCGCAAGCCGGAGCGCAGTCGCAAAGCCTGTACTTCAACGACATCTCCGACAACGATTCGTCGTACATAAACGATCCCGCAAACTGGTTTACTAACCCCGAAAAAACGACCCCCTTTGAAGGCTCCCTCGACGGCTCGCAAGACGCATACATTTCGGGCGGCGGCGCGACTCCGGTAAAAGTCGCCGCAAGCCAAAAGCCCGCTTTTGGCAGCCTTACCTATGCCGAAACCGACCTCTCTTCCGGCGGGCAATTCATGGTGCTCGGCAACGACGCCGTTCTCCGGACGTCGGGCGACTTGGTCACGAGCTTCACGCTTTTGAACGACTCTTCCGTGACGACCGGCAACCAGATAACCCGCCGCATAAACATGTGGGACAGATCCTCGGTGCAAATCGGAGGCGACTGGATTATCAATTCAAACAGAAACGACTCCAAAAACTACCTCTCCCTGATGATAGACGACAGCAATGGGTCGCCTGACGGAGTGAACTTCCAAGTGGACGGAAATGTAGTCTCCGCCGGCGCAAGCACCCTCATATTCACCACAAACAACAAGAGCTTTACCGTCGGGGGCTCAATGAATCTCAACGGCTCGCAATGGAACATTCTAAGGGACAATTCGCGCTCCGACACCTTCATACGCTCCGTCGGGGGCATAAGCGGAAGCGCCAGGCTGAACATCACCAAAGAAGCCTGGGTCGCCGCGGGATCCCGAACGGTAAATCTCGTGCTCACAAACGGAGGCGCGTTCGACCTTGCCACGTCGTTCGCGACGCAGGAAAACAACGACGACAAGCTCAACATCACAATGACGGCCTCCGACGCCAGAAACGGCAGGCAGGCGCTGCGCTTCGGTTCCATAGGCGGCTCTTACTGGTGCAACGGCGTGCAGGTGTTTGACGCGAACATCAACGACGTTGAAATAAGCAGCGGCAGGCTCGACATCGGAATGCACTCCGGCATGAAAGGCGCCAACCTCAGCATATACGGATATAGCGGCAACGCCGCCGACGCCGTATTCAGCGCGGCGGGGCTATCTTCGGGGCAGGAAATCGGAAGGGTCCAGTTCGACTCCATGACCTTCTACGAAGGCACTATAATTTTCGACCTCGGCGAAGTTGAAAACGACTTCATACAGATAAACGGCGGAGTTTCGAAATCCTCTCCGGGAGCGCAAATAGTGTTCGACATAAACATATCAAAGGACGACCTTCAAATTTATCTCGATACCCTCGGCGCGGAGACTATGGAGTGGGATTTGATGAGCTTCAAAACCGACGACTCCGATTTCGATCTCGCTGACATAATCCTCAAAACGCAGGCGGGAATAGGCGGCGAATTGAGCTTCCTCGCCGACGATTCCTCGGGGCTCACGACGGTGCAGCTGTCCCTCGGAGTAGTCCCCGAGCCCGCGTTGGCGGCGGCAATCCTCGGCGCGCTCGCGCTTTCGCTCGCCGCATTCCGCAGGAGAAAATAAAATCCGCCAAACTGCGCGGAAGCCGGAAACCGGCGGACGCAAAATTCCGGACGGCCAGCCTTTTGCGGCGGGCCGTTTTTTTTGCCGCGCGGACGGGCGCGCCGGTTTTCTCCGCTCTTCCAAATACCCCGCAAAACCTTGACTTTGCCCCCAAAAGGCGCTTTAATTCATTCAGTTTTAACCCCGCAAACCGATATGCGCATAGACACAAAAATTCTCTCGGCGGCCGCCGCGTTGGCGGCGCCGTTTTTCCTGTTCGCAAAGGATCCGTTCGCCGGATTCTACGAGGGCAAAATTCTGGGAGCGAAATCCTATCCGCTCGAGCACTCCCCCGAAGTTTACGGGCGCGTCGTGAAGGAAGGCGACACTTATAAATTCGACCTTCTCTCGGCGGTTTTCGCGCGCTCGGAATCGCATTGCAGCGCGTCGGGGCTCGCTGCAAAAGACGGAAAAATAGAGCTTAAAAACACGAGGGGCGCAAACCTCAAAGGCGAGATTGCGCCCGAGGGCATAAAGGCCTCGGGAGAACTCGCCAACGGAAACAAAGTAGAGCTCTCCCTCAAGCGCATGGACGTGAAATCCCCCACGCTCGGGCTCGCGGCGCCAGCGGGTTCAGTCGTGCTGTTCGACGGGAAAGACATGTCGCAATGGGTTCAGGCATACGACGGCTCGCCGTGCGCGTGGGATTTGAAAGACGGCGCAATGGTCTCAAAGCCCCTCTCCGTGGACGGCAAGCGGCGCGACGGCACCATCCGCTCCAAAGGCAAATTCGGGGCGTTCAGAATGCACCTCGAATTTAAAATCCCCCCGAACGGGGCGGGAAATTCGGGCGTGTATGTCGGCCCGTACGAAATCCAGGTGTTCAACTCTTTCGGGCGCGAGGGTTCCTGGTACGACTGCGGCTCGATCTACCGCCAGCACCCGCCGAAAGTAAACGCGTCGCTCGAACCCGAGGCGTGGCAGACCTACGACATCGAATACCGCCCCGCGCAGTTCGACGGCGGCAGGCTGATAAGCCACCCTACCTTTACGGTGTACCACAACGGCGTGCGAATCCACAACGCAGACCCCGCATACTACGACACCCGCCTGCACCCCGCCCAGGGCGCGAAATACGCCCACAAACTCGCCAACTGGCCGATAGAGCTCCAAGACCACGGCGACCCCGTCTCATACCGCAACATATGGATTCAAAACCTGTGACGGCGCGGCTAAGAGCTATGAAAACCCGAATCGTCGCGTTGGCGGCGGCCCGCCGCACTATCGGCGTCCGGCGCGGACATCGTGGCGCACCGAGGGGAAAGCACGCAGGCTCCCGAGAACTCCATACCCGCGTTCAAGGCGGCTTTCGCAAACGGCGCGAACATAATCGAGGGGGATTTTTACCTCACCGAATCGGGCGAGATGGCGTGCATACACGGGGAGAATGAGCTGAAAAAGCTCGCCGGTTCGGATAAGCCGATCGCAAAGCTCGGCCGCGGCGATTTGTGGACGCTCGACTTGGCGTCAAATAGCTTCAAGCGCCTCTCGCCCGTCAGAATACCGACCGCGGAAGAGGTATTTGCGGCGATTCCGAAGGGAAAATCCATTTTCTTTGAAATTAAAAACTATCCCAAAGGATTTTTTGAAAAGCTCGAGGCGGCGAGGAAGTCGGCGGGGCTCGACGAGAGCCAAATTTCGCTGATTTCCTTCGACTTCAACGCCCTCAAAGACGCCAAGTCGAGAAATCCCCGCTACAAGTGCTATTTTCTTTACAACATAAAAAACCGCGGCGGGAAGATTCTGCCCGAGGCTGGCGAAATCGCCGCCCGCGTAAAATCGGCAAACCTCGACGGCGTGGACGTGTCGTGCCGGGGGCTGACGGAAGGCTATGTGCGCGATTTGAAATCCCGCGGGCTGTATGTGGCGGTATGGACGGTCAACAAGATTGAAGACATGGAAAAATTCATAAAATGGGGCGTTGATTCGGTGACGACCGACAGGAGCTCCGAATTTGTCAAAGCCCGCGCGCGGGCGAAATAGCCGCCTGCCGCCGCGCGCAAACGCTCCTGCCCCAGACCTTTCGGCGTTTCCAAAGCGAAAAATGCGCCATCCGGCGCGTTCCGCCGCGGGGCGCTTTTTGCGCCCCAAAAAAATAATTTGACAATTCCGCGCTCTAAGTCTAACCCACGTAGGGGAAAATCCACCGACTATGAGCAACAATATTGACGAAACCTTCTTCTTAAACGCCGACGAGTTCTTCGCGCAAAACGCGGCTTTCGGCCTCACCTACGACGACGTGTCGCTTGCGACGCAGTACTCCGACATACTCCCGCGCCAGACGCGCCTCGACACCTCGATTTCCGACAAGGTTTCGCTGTCGCTGCCAATAATATCGTCCGACATGGACACCGTGACCGAGTCGCAGATGGCGATCGGCATGGCGCTCAACGGGGGGCTCGGGCTGATACACTGCAACATGTCGCAAAAGGAGCAGCAGGTTGAGGTCGCGCGCGTCAAAAACTACATCCACGGGCTCATTCAAGATCCCATAAAAGTCTCGCCCGACATGCATATCGGCGACGTTTTGAAGCTCGTTGCGGACAAGAATTTCAGGTTCAGAACCTTTCCGGTCGTGGACGCCGCCAACAAGCTCGTGGGGCTTCTTCCCGGCAGCATAGTCAAGGAGCGATACGCCGCGCTTCCGGTGGCGAGGGCGATGACCCAGCGCAAAGACGTGTTCACGGTGGCGCAGAAAGACCTGGGCTCCGACCCGATCGCGGTCGCAGACGCCTTCTTCGACGAGCACTTCGGCGTCCACAAGCTCCTCGTAGTGGACTCCGACGACAGGCTGCGCGGGCTCTTTACCCTCAGCGACATCGAGAGAATTTCCGACGAGCGCTCCTCCGCCCAGAAGAACGCTCGCGACTCCAAATTCCGCCTGCTCTGCGGAGCCTCCATCGCGCTCATGCGCAAGCCCGACGGCTCGCTCGACATCGACAGCATAATTTCGCACGTAGGCAAGCTGATCGACGAGGGGCTCGACGTCGCCGCGGTGTCCACGGCCCACGGCTTCACGCAGGGCGTCGGCGACGCGGTAAAGGCCATACGCAAAGCTTTCCCCGAAATCACGATAATCGGCGGCAACGTCACAAACGCGGCCGGCGTGGAATACCTTGCGGAATGCGGCGCGGACGCCATAAAAATCGGACAGGGCCCGGGTTCAATCTGCACCACCCGCATGGTGGCGGGCGTCGGGATACCGCAGCTCACAGCCCTCTACGTGTGCTCAAAGCAGGCGCGCAAGCTCGGCGTGCGCACCATAGCGGACGGCGGAATCACCAAGAGCGGCGACATGGTGAAAGCCCTGACGCTCGCCGACGCCATGATATGCGGCGGGCTGCTCGCCGGATGTCCGGAGGCGCCCGGGCAGGTGATGGAAATCAACGGCAAGATGTACAAGCAGTACCGCGGCATGGGCAGCCTGTCCGCGATGAAGGCCGGCAGCGCCGCAAGATACGGGCACGATTTCAAAGTCAAGAGCGACAAGATTACCGCCGAGGGCGTCGAGGCTCTGAAAGAGGTTTCGCTTTCGCTCGACAGCGTGCTGATGCAGTTCGTCGGCGGAATCCAGAGCGGAATGGGCTATCTCGGCGCGGCAGACCTCCCCGCCCTGCGCGCCAACGCCCGCTACATCCGCGTGACGGGCGCGGGCCAGCGCGAGAGCGCCCCGCATGACATAATCGAAATAAAGCAGCCCAAAAAGTAGCGATTTTCGGGGCTTCCCCGACCCTTTCGCCCGCTCCCCAAACGGGGCGGGCGAAATTTTTGCGGCATATCGCGCATTGCAATGGCGGAATGCCGGCCGCGCATCCCCTCCGCAAAACGCCCGCCCCGCCAAAGCGCCCGCCGCAACCGGCCGCCGGATTTCCCGGCCCAATGCGCGCGGATAGAAAAATCGCGCGATTGCGCCAAAGAGACCGCTTAGGGGAAAGTCAGTCCTCCCCGTCGTCGTACGGAGCGCTGCTCTCGGAAAACGGCGGCACTATCTCGATTTTCGGAAGAATTTCCCCCACGTCCGACAAAAGCTCGCGGATGTGCGGGACGCTGTTGCACTCGCGCGATATGTGCGCCAGATATATCTTCTCGCTGACGGAGGAATCCATAGTTTTCAAGAGCGCCACGGCGTCCGCGTTGGACAAGTGCCCGTGGCTGCCTTTTATGCGCGATTTGAGCGAATACGGGCGCGGGGAATTTTCGAGCATTCTCGGGCAGTAGTTGCTCTCGAGCACGAGGATATTGGCCCTTTGCGCGAAATCGCGCGCCAGATAAGTCACCTTGCCGAGGTCGGTCATCCACACAAGCCTCTTTCCCCCCGCGCAAAAGCAATAGCCCACGGAATCGCTCGAATCGTGCGGGGTGGAAAACGGGCTCACGGAAAGCCCCGAAAATCCGAACTCCGATCCGTTTTCAAAAATCGACCACTCGAGGCGCCTGGTCTCGGGCTCCGCGCACATGACGGACTCGGCCGTCAGCCTGTTGGCGAACACCCTCGCCCTCCCCCCTTTGAAGCTTTTCAGCGCCCTGCAATGGTCGGCGTGCTCGTGCGTCAGAAATATCGCGTCGATGTCGCGGGGGGATAGGCCGAAAGGCTTCAAATACGCCTCCACCTTGCGTATGCCCACCCCCGCGTCTATGAGAATGTTCGCCCCGCGGAAGCGCAAAAACGCGCAATTTCCAGCGCTGGACGTCTCTATTATCTGGAAAAACATGGACGTCTATTATGGCGCCGGCTTCTTTTTCTCAATAAGTTTTTCCATGATTTTTTCGTTGCGCTGCCTGCGCTCGGCGGCGGAATCCTTGTAAAGCCTGTACCTGTAAAAATCGTTTATGGTAAGTCCGCCCTTCGACCCGATTTTTATGCGCTGCTCGGGGTTGATGAAAGAATCCCCCGCAAAGAGAACCGCCTCGCCGGAATTCACCAATACCTCGACGCTGTACTTGTCCACGAAAATCGTAAGCTCCAAATTTTCGCCCCCGTCGATAAACTGCGCGTCGTAAACTTTCGTATCCTTTTCCCCGAGCCGTCCGATCATGTACCTGCCGGCGCGCGGCTGGATCGTGAATATGCTCGTGCCGACCTCGAGCCTGAAAGTCTCGCACTCGGATATGTCGAAAGAGCCCTGCAAAACATAGCAGTTCCCGTAGGCGTCGGGCATCTCGAATATGTTGTCGGAAAACGACATTCCGGGAAGCCCGACCGCGTCCCTGCCGGACGGCTCTATGCGCGAGGCTACCTCCTCGGGAATGGACGCGCGCAGCTGGTACTGCCCGTCCCTGAGGCGGACGAGCCGCAGCTCCCACGGCAGGCTCATAGTCTGCGAAAAGCTCTGCCCCACCGCGCGCATAAGTTCCGCGGGCTGGCGTATCCAGCAGGTCGCCAAGATTCTCCCGCCGGGCGCGTTGTTCCAAAACTGCGCCGCGTAATTCGCCCCGTAAAACACGCGCAAAGGCTTTTTGGAAATCTGCGAAAACTTTTTGCCGTCGAAATCCCCGACTATGTAGTTTCCGGCGGCGTCCATCGCCACCCACTTGAACTCGTCCCTGCCGGAGACGGGCATTTTGACGAACTCGGGGCACTCGTAAAAACCCTCGGCGAACTCGTCGGTCTTTTCCCACTTCTTCAAGTCTTTCGAGACGTATATCGCGAAAAATTTTCTCAAATTTTTGTCCTTTTCGGAGCCGGACTCCTCGTACCTGACTATCGTCCAAAGGCCGGAATCGGGGTTGAAGAATATGCGCGGGTCGCGGCCGCGGCCGGTAATTATCGGGTTTTGCTCGAGCTCCCTGAAATTCGCCAAGTCGTCGCTCGCCACAAGGCATTCGCCCCTGCCGGTGCTCGTGTAGGCGAAAATCACCCCTCCGCCCCTCTTGGGGAAAAGCCCGCTCCTGTTTTCGGCGTCGCAGTACGCGCTGCCGGAAAACGCCTCGTCCGCCTTTCCGGAGGCGGAAAATTTCGGGTACAGCGCCGTCGGCAGGTACTCCCACCGCATGAGGTCGGGGCTCGCGGCGTGCCCCCAGCGCATGCCGTTCTTCCAGTTCATCGAAAACGGATTGTACTGGTGGAATAGGTGCCACTTGCCCTTGAAGTACACGAGTCCGTTGGGGTCGTTCATCCACCCGTTTTTGGCGGTGTAGTGGAACATGGGCCGCCCGCGGTCGCGGAGGTAATCGCGGCGCGCGGGGACGTCGCCCTGCCGAAGCTTCGGCGCGAAATTTCCCTCGGGCTCAAACTTGAACACGAGCTTCTTTCCCCTGTGCGCCGAAATGTCTATTTCCGCCTCCCACTCGGAATCTGACGGGCCGAAATTCAAAAGCGCGTCGAAAGACGCTATGACTTTTCCGCTCTCGGGATCCTCGAGAGATATTTTCCGGTACCTTGAATCCGCCGAAACGGGGACGAACAGCAGATTCGACTTCGCCTCGATTTCGACCTCGCCCGGCCTGCCGCCCTTCTTGTCGGAAGCTGCGGACGCGGAAAAACACGCGCAAAATAACGCGCAGAAAAAGAAATATGCGATTTTTCTCATAATGTGTGGCGCAAATAAAATATCGAAATCAAACTGAACCGATTAAATTCCGAACGCGCCCGCGGGCAAGCCTATTCTAAAACCGCGGCGGCGCTTTCGCGCGCAGCAATCCCCCGTCGGCGGGCGGCTGCGGCGGTTCCGCCAAAAAAGCGGGCCCCCGCAGGAGCCCGCCCATAACCTCAACCGAATAAAACCTCTTCCGGACTTTGCTAATGCGCGCGCAAAAACTCTATGCTCTTGCGCATTATGGAATCGAGATTCTTCTTGTCGCCGCCCTCGTACTCGAGGACGAAATATCCGTCGAACCCGATGCCGTCGAGGGTTTCGAGCATCTTTGGCACGTCGAGCGAGCCGCCCCCGAGCCAAGTGTCCTCTCCCCGCGGGAGAATCACGTCCTTGAAGTGGAGCATGACAAGCTTCTTGCCTATCGTCTTGTAGCCCTCGCAGGAATCCACCCCCGCGCGCGCCCAGTGCCCGTTGTCGGCGCACACGCCGATGTTGTCGTACTTAGACACCGTTTCGGCGGCCACTTTCGGATCCCAATACTCGTTCGTTTTTTTTCCGTGGTGGTGGAGGGCGACTTTCACGCCGCGCTTTTTGGCGGAATCGTTCCAAAGCTTTTGGTCGGCGCGCTTGTGCTCCTCGGTGAACACCGCGATTCCCATGTCTTTGCAAAAGTCGAGATGCGCGTCGATCTGGTCCGCCGGAATGCTGTACACGCCGAACCCCGCTATTTCAAGGCCGCTGTCGGCAAACATCTTTTTTACGTATTCGCGCTGCTCGGGCGTCATCTTTTCATCGACTCTCGCCTTCGGATATTTGCCGCCGATAAACTGCCGCTTGGTGAGCACCACGCCGTCCGCCTTCATCTCCGCCGCCTTTTTCACGGTGTCGGCGAGCGAGATGTCCTGATAGACATACCCGTGCAGGGCGATTTTCCTGTGCTTCTTGGCGGGTTCCTGCGCGCGGTCCGCGCCGGCGCATCCGAACGACAGAAGCGCCGCCGCCAAAACGGAAAGAAACAATGTCCTGTTCATTTCGCGTCCCTCCGCCTATATCAATACCAGCCCTCGCGCATGGCGGGCTTTACGAGCGCGTTCGCCGCGGGATTGCCCGCGCAGACCATATTCTTCGGATCCCACTCTATCTTCGAGCCGGTGCGCAGCGACATGTTGCCCAAAAGCACGACTTCCGCGAGCGGCGCCGCCGCGCCGAAATTCGACGTCGCCTCCGGAACGTTGCCCCTCACGGCGTCGAGGAAATTCAGGCGGTGGTCGTTGTTGCGCACGCGCGCGATCTTCTTGGCGACGGCTTTCGCGGCGTCGGTCTTGGACTTCGGGAGAATTACCGGATGGCCCATCAGGTGCATCGCGGGGGCGAAGAGGACGCCCTCGGTGCCGATTATGAACTGCCCGTCGTTCGGGAGTTGGTCGTACCCCCTGCCCGTCTTGACGTACTCTTCGGGGAGCGGCGGCAGGAACGACTCGTCGTAGCCGTCCTCAAATTTTCCGTTCTTGGGGCGAACGAAGCCGCTGTGCCATTTCAAGACGACGGGAGAGCCGGAGGACGAAGTGTCAAAATAATAGTTTACGTTGTCCTGCAGCGGGACGGAGATGTCGGTGCCCCCGCGCTGGCGCGATTCTATGCGGCTCGGGAATTTCAGGCCGAGAGCCTCAATCGGAACGTCGAGCATGTGGCAGCCGATGTCGCCGAGCGAGCCTGTCCCGAATTTCCAGAACCTGCGCCAGTTCAGCGGAACCACCCGCTTGGTGAACGTGACGGTGGGGGTAGCTATGTTCTGCCACTTGTCCCAGTCGAAATTCGGCGGGATCGGGTCGGGCTTCGGCCAACTCGTAAACCCTCCCGGGCGCTGGTTGACGCCTACGAGCGGGCGGCACGTCCAGAGCACGACCTCCTTTACCGTTCCGATGAGCCCCGCGTCTATCCACTCCTTGGCGGTGCGTATGCCGTCGCCCGAATGGACGAAATTGCCCATCTGCGTCTTGACGCCCGCGGCTTTTGCGGCCTTGTCGAGCTCGCGGCACTGCCATATCGAATAGCAGAGGGGCTTTTCGAGGTATATGTCGTACCCGTGCTTTACGGCGCTCATCGCCACCGCGAAATGGTTGTGGTCGGGCGTGCTGATGACGACGGCGTCCATCTTGCCCTTCATTTTGCCGAACATCTCGCGGTAATCAGTGAACGCCTCCGCGCCGCCGTCGGCGTACTTTCTGGCGTTGCCGAACCCGTAGTCGCCGGCGTCCACGTCGCAATAGGCCACGAGCCTCTGCCCGAGCCGCTTGAACGCCTTCATGTTGTCGCCGCCCATCAGCCCCGTGCCGACGAAGCCGAGGCGCACGGGCGTCTCGTCGAATTTGGAATCCTTCGCGGCGTCCTGTGCGCTCAGGTTTTTGGCGATGTGCGGAAACGCGACCGCCGCTCCCCCGAATATCCCCATCTTCCTTATAAAACTTCTTCTGTTTTCCATGATAGCCTTTTTATGTATAATTTTGCCGGAGGCCATTCCCTGCTCGACCCCCGAGAACAGAAATAGTCTCCGGCGAAAAACGCGGATTGTCAAACCGACAAATCGAAAAATTTGTTCGACAGTTAAAATCCCTTGCCCGAAAGCGTTCCGGAAGTTTTTCGAGGCGGGCCGAAGGTTCCGGAAAAGCGAAAAAAAACCGGCGCGTCTCCCGAAAATCGGAGCCGCGCCGGAAGAGAAAGGCGGCGCATATTATTTAAATAAAACCGAGGCGTTTCAGCGCCTCGCAGCAGCTGCGCAAACAGCAAAGAACGATATTGCCCTTGCCGTTTTATCCTCCCGTCCAAAGCCGAATCATATTCTTTCTATGAGGCAGACGGCGTGCGCGCCTATGCCCTCCCTGCGCCCTTCCCAGCCCATCTTCTCGTTTGTCGTCGCCTTTATCCCGATGTCGGAGGGCTCCACGCCGAGCGACTTCGCCAAAATCTCCCTCATCGTATTCACATGCGGAAGGATTTTCGGCGCCTCCGCTATGACGGAGGAATCCACGTTGGAGACTTTGTACCCAAGCTTGCGGATTTCCGCGACGGCGCGCTTCACGATTTCCTGCGAGTCTATGTCTTTGCACGACTCGTCCGACGGCGGAAAGTAAAAGCCTATGTCAGGGAGGGCAGCCGCGCCCAACACGGCGTCTGCTATCGCGTGGCTGAGCACGTCGGCGTCGGAGTGCCCGAGCAGCCCCAGCGCGCTTTCTATCTCCACTCCGCCGATGACGCACCTGCGCCCCTCGACGAGCCTGTGGACGTCGTATCCGTATCCGATTCTGAATTGTCCTGCCATAATCAAGAGTTTTTCGCCGCCCCGCGCGAGAGCATAAACTCTATCCGCGCGATGTCTTCGGGAAGCGTGATTTTCGGGTTTGGAGAAAAGTTTTCAACAATGCTCACCCCTATGCCCGCGGCGTTTGCCGCGGCGACGTCGTCGGTGACGCCCGCGCCGGCGGAAGCGATTTTTTCGTACGCCGCCCTGATTTCCGAAAGCCGAAAAACCTGCGGGGTCTGCATCGCCCAGAGGGATGGCCTGTCGAGATCCTCGAGAATCCTCGCGCGCAAGTCTCCGGCGTCGCCGGAAAGCTTTTTTATCGTATCGGAAACGCGCGCCGCCAAAACCGCCGCCCCGTCGCGCCGCGCGGCGTCCGAGAGCCTGACGATGTTTTCCGCGCCTACGAGGGGCCTTGCCCCGTCGTGTATGAAAACGAGCCCCTCCTCC
>CAJMOT010000057.1 GCA_905214995.1 uncultured bacterium
AAGAAGCCCGCCAAGAAGCCGAGGCGCAGGGGGGGGCGCCGCCGCGGAGGGCGCGGGCGCGGCGAAAAGGGCGGCGCGGATTCCAAACCCAAGGCTTAGCGGGAGAATTTTCCCCGTTTTTCGCCCGCCGTGCGCTTTTCCGGAATGGGACGCGCGCGAGGCGGACGTTTTGCGGTTTCCCTTTGCGCGCGGGAAATTTTCGCTTCCGCATTTGTATCGCCTGCCGCGCCGCAAAAGTTTCGGGGTGCGGCGAAAACCCCCGCGCCAGAGCGAAACGGTTTTTTCGGCGCGCGGGCGAAGTTCCCGCATTTTGCCAATCCTATTTTTTCTCCGCAGGATCTTTCCGGGGGGCTTTCGCGGAGGACACTACTACCGCCGCATTTTTGCTGTCGCCCGAGTAGTACGCCAAGTAGTGGGTGTCGCCGACGACCGTGGCGTTCACGTTTCCGGCGTCGTAGCCGACCGCGCTCGCAAAGGCCACTATTTCGGGATTCGGCCACGCGAGCGGATGTCCGAAAATCCTGTCGGCGTCAGCCACTCTGCGCTTGAGCATTCCGCGCGCGCGCTGGTAGTAGTAGTTGCTGACGAGCCCCGTCTTTTCGTCGTACACTATGCTCGGGGTGGAGATGAACACGTCGCCGATGTTGGTTCTCTCGCGCGTCCACGTCTTTCCGTAGTCTCTCGATTCCAGCTGGAATTGCGCCCTCTCCGTGGAGTCCGCGCTGTGTTCTATCCGCGCTATGGCGAGGATCCTGCCGTTCCCGATGTATGCCGCCGACTGCTCGGTGTTCCAATTCTTGCGGTTCAGGCCCGACTCAACGGTTTTTTGCGTCCATGTTTTGCCGTTGTCTTTGCTGACGAGCGTTCCCCACGAATTGAGTGCGTCCTCTCCGTAATTTCCGGTAAACCAAATCGCCATGAGTCCGACTGTGGGCACCTTGAATACGTCCGTAATTTGCATGGGCGTCGGCGAGAGCTTCGGCGAGCATACGAACTCGAAATTCCTGCCGTCTTTCGTGCGGAAGAGCTTGTGCTCGACCCTCCCCTTGCCGACGAACCTTATCCATACGAGCATGTCGCCGTTTTCGTCGAGGCCCTTGCCTATCGGCACTTCTCCGAAGTCCGGGTCGTTTGACAATAGAGTTTCCTCCGACCACGTTTTGCCGCCGTCCTCCGAGACGCGCACATATGCGCCGCGCCTGCCTTCTCCGATGGTGTGTCCCGACCCTCGGCTGTAAACGCACACGAGCTTCCCGCCGAGCGCCTGCATCATCGGCCACGAGTTGTATCCCTTCGCGGTTTCGACATTTGCCGGCGCGGGCAGGTCTTTTACGGGCGTCATTTTGACCTCAATCAGCGCGGTAGGCGCCTCGAAAGTGTCGGACGGGTCGCCGGCGAGACGCTCTATGCGGACGTTTACGGGCAGGCCGGGAATGGCGGGGTAGCAGGATTCGAGCTCGACGGTTTTCTCCCTGAATGGGCATGCGGAAATTTTCGAGCGCGCGGGAACGCACTTTAATTTGTTTACTTCCTTTCCCGTCTCGGGATCCGTCTGGGAGAGAACCGCCCTGTAAACGTCCTCGTCGGATTTGCCCTTCGGCTTTTCGAGCGGCGCCGCGGCGATTTCGATTTTCACGCCCCGATATCCCTCGGGCATTTTTGCGGAAACCGCCGAGACCGCCCCGCCGTCCCTTCCCGAAAACACCCACGCGGCGACGGGGCGGGATTTGATTTTCACCTCACGCTTCTCGGGGTTTCCGGATGCTGCGCGCATATAGCCGGCGCCGATTCGCATCGGCGCGGGGGTCTTTGTTTCGGCCGCCTCAACGCAGGCAAATGCCTGCCAAAGGGCGGCGAAGATTAGAAAGCAGAAGCTATTTGGGATATGCGTATTATTCATAGTTCGCAAATGCTTGCATATGGTTGAAAAATATTCGGCAAAAACGCGGATTTTGCGCAATCAGAAACGCGCATAGGAAGGTTTTATTCAAAGACGCATTCGGCGGCGGGCATTATCGGTTTTGAGTTTTCGACGGGCCGGCGCTCTTTCAGCCAATCGTGCGCGCCGGAAACTTCAAACGCCTTTGTCCCGAAAATCCTGGCGTTTGAGGTCTCGCGGCGGATTTTTACTTCGGCGCGCTTTCCGGCGAGCTCCTGCGGTATTCTCCATGCAAACGGCGGCCATGCGCGCCTGCCCATGGATTTGCCGCCGATAAAGAGCTCCGCAGGCAGCCCGCCCGTGTCGGCTTTCAGCAAAACCGCCCATTCTGGAATTTTCATTTCCGCCGTCTGCGTTATGCCGCCGGCGTACCCGAGGAGTCCCGCGCCGTCGTCCTTATAAGGGGAGAGCTTTGAGCCGCTCTGCGAGAAATTTCCGGCGATTATGGCGGCGGGAAGGTAAGGGTTGTCCGATGAGGGGTTTTTTATTTTGAGGATATGGCGGCCCTTTTTAAGGCGGACGGATTTTTGCCCGTAGAGCTCGCGCAGGCCCGGGGTGAGGGCAACGCACGGCTTGTCCGCGGAAATTTCCGCGCCGTCGAGCTCGACGATGGCTTTTTCCGGAATCTCTGCCATGAGGATTTCCGCGTCCATATCTTCCGAGACTTCAAAGGCAAATTCGCCGTTCTCAAACTCCGCGCGGGCGAGGTTGGGAGAGTCGATTTCGACTTTCCATCCCGGCAGGATTTCCACGCCGCGCGATTGTAGAGCGACGGGGACGCGCGCGCCGTTTCTGGCGGCGAAAACCGTTCTCGGCTTTTGAGAATAGCTCAATATCACCGCCGACCCGTCGGCGTATTCCCTGACGAAAACGTCGTTAAGCAGGTTTCCTTCGGCGTCCTCTATCCGCAGGCTCCTGTCGAATTTGGAGAGCAGCCGCTCTTTCAGCATCGGGTAGTCCCAGAAGCTTTTTCCCGTAATTTCGTCCCTGATCTGGTCGCCCTCAAGGTTCAGCGCTACGGGGGAGGAAGCCGCATCCTCCGGCGCGAGAAGCCGCCACGAGTACTGGTCGGCGGAGAGGTTTTTGAGCAGTTCGGTGAGATTTGCGGACTTGTACGGATACCGCACTTCTACGAGCGGCCTTTTTCGCTCCTTTGTCGCAAAAGACGCCGCGAGTTTGGCGTCTTCGCCGAGCTCCCTCATATATCCGAACCACGGCTGGGCGGGGGTAAAGGCGGCGTAGTATAGTTTCTTTATGGCGTTGCCGCGCGCGTCGAGCGGCGCGAGCATAAAGTAGCGGTTCGCCCCGAAGCACGCCGCCAGCCATATCTGCCTGCGCAGCTTTTCGTAGGGCATGTCCGTCGGTCCTATCGCAAACAGCTCGGCGGCGCCGCCTTTGTTGCCGCGCTTTTCGATTGCATACATTCCCGTGCCGTAGGTCAGCCATTCGACGCCCTTCAAGTCGTCGGGCGTGAAGATGTCGTCTATTCCGGGCAGGGAGAATTCTTGCAAGACTTTCAGCGGATGGCCGTTTTGCCGGAGCGCCCGCGACGAAAAGTATTCGTCCATAAGGTGCCCGGTCAGAACCATTCCGCGCTCCGCGCACCAGTCGGAAATCTTTTTTGCGAAAACCTTTGAAAACCTGTCGGCGACGAGCCTGTTCACGGCGGCTTCGTAGGGCGCGCTCGACGTCCGCGCGCCGAGGAGCATGTCGGAGCGCAGGTCGGAGCCCGCAAGCTTTTTGTAGTCTTCCTCCAAGCCGTCGTAGTACGGGATTCTCACGGGGTCTGCGCCGGATTTTGGGCTGAAATAGCCCGCGGACGGCTCGTCGGTAAATATGCCCTTTACGAGAGTTCCGAGGTACGGGGCGAGCTTTTGGGCGTATTTTTCGTGCGTTAGGCGCATGAAACAGTCCACTGCGGCGGGGTCGAGCAGGTTGGACATGTTTGGGTTTTCGCGCATGACGATCTCGAGTTTTCCGTCGCGCGCCTTTGCGACGTCGAGATGGCGATAGGCGAAATTGGGGTTTTCCGCCATAACGGTTTTGTTCGCCGTGCCGCTCGGCCAGTTGAATTCGTCGTAGAGCCATACGGAGGTGAAGCCGAGCTCCCCGGCTATGGCGCAGATGTTTTCGCACGCGTCGAGCCATTCGCCGGACATGTACTCGAATCCGAATCCCGAGCGCGGATATATCATGTATTGGGTGATTCCGGCCTCCTTTAAGCCTTTTAGGGCGGAGCGGATCGTTTTCGCGTCAGGCTTGCCGACGATTGCGCCCATCGGAACTATCGGATTTTCCGCGCCGCCCATTGCGGGGAAAGGGCGGAGCGACAAAACGCACAACGCGAGTACGCATAAAAAATTGCGTAAATTCATAAAAAATATTTTAAGAAGCGGCGTCAGGCGGTCAAAGCTAATTTTCAATTCGCCCGCCGAATTTTTCTCGCGCAAAAAAAGCGCGCCCGCGGGCGCGCTTTTTGATTGCGGCAAAGCCCGCCCGCTTTTTTGCGGGCGGGCGCGTTCCGCCGCAGACTCGCCGGCTCAGTATACGAACAGGAGCTCGCAGTACTTTGGCATCGGCCAGAGGCCGTCGGCGACCTCCGTCTCGAGCTTGTCCGCAACCGACCTCACGGCGTTCATGGCGTCGATTCTCGGCTGCGTACCCTCCTTTTTGAGGACGGCTTCGAGCTTGGAGTTCGCCCCGTCGAGCTCGTCGGCGAGAGACGCGATAGTCTTGCACTTCGCCGCCAAAGCCGAACTCTTCACGCCTGCGCCCTTTGCCGCCGCCATGTCGGAGGACAGCTTGCCGAGATACTCGAGGGCGGCGGGCATTATCATAGTCTTCGAGATGTTGAGCGTGAGCGCCGCCTCTATTTGTATCTTCTTGGTGTATTCCTCCATGAAGACTTCGTAGCGGCTCTTGAGCTCGGAGGCGTTGAGGACGCCGTACTTCTCGAAGAGGGCGATATTTTCGGGCTTGGTCAGCGGCTTGAGGGCTTCCGGGGTGTTGCGGAGGTTGGGCAGCCCGCGCTTGGCGGCCTCCTTCTTCCACGCCTCGTTGTAGCCGTCGCCGTTGAAGACGACCCTCTTGTGCTTTTTGACGATCTCCTGCAAAATCTTCTGCAAGCCCTTTTGAAATTCGGCCTTCGGGAGGGCTTCAAGCTTTGTGGAGATTTCGTCGAAAGCCTCGGCGACTATCGTATTGAGAATTATGTTGGGATTGGCGCACGACTGCGACGAGCCCGCCGCGCGGAATTCAAACTTGTTGCCGGTGAAGGCGAAGGGGCTCGTCCTGTTCCTGTCGGTGACGTCGCATGGCAGCGGCGGCAGGGTGTCCACGCCGATTTTGATGAACTTTCCGTTCTTGGAGCTCTTGGGCTCGCCCGCCTCGATCTGGTCGATGATGTCGGAGAGCTGCTCGCCGAGGAAGATGGAGATTATCGCCGGCGGGGCCTCGTTCGCGCCGAGGCGGTGATCGTTTCCGGCTCCGGCGGTTGCGGAGCGCAGGAGGTCGGCGTGCTCGTCCACGGCCTTGATCACCGCGCAGAGGGTCGTCATGAATATGGCGTTTTCGTGCGGATTGGTGCCCGGGTTGAGGAGGTTGCGGTCGCCTACCGAAATCGACCAGTTGTTGTGCTTGCCCGAGCCGTTGACGCCCGCAAACGGCTTTTCGTGCAGGAGGCATTCGAAGCCGTGCTTTTCCGCCGTGTTGCGCAGGATTTCCATGATCATCATGTTGTGGTCTATGGCGAGGTTGAGCTCCTCGAACACGGGGGCGATTTCAAACTGCGCGGGGGCGACTTCGTTGTGGCGGGTTTTTGCGGGTATGCCGATTCTCCACAGCTCCCTGTCGACCTCGTCCATGAAGCTTATTATGCGCGGCTGTATCGAGCCGAAGTAGTGGTCTTCAAGCTGTTGGTGCTTGACGGGCGGCGCGCCGAATAGCGTGCGGCCGGTCTGCATGAGGTCGGGGCGCAGTATGTAGAGGGACTTGTCCACGAGGAAGTATTCCTGCTCCGCGCCGAGCGTGACGGAAACCCTGTCGTCGGTTTTCACCCCGAAGCACTTCATCAGCCGCTTGGCCTGCATGCTCAATACCTGTATGGAGCGCAGAAGCGGCGTCTTTTTGTCGAGCACTTCCCCCGTGTAAGAGCAGAACATCGTGGGTATGCAGAGGGTCGCGACGCCGCCGATGCGCTTTATGAAGGCGGGCGAGGTCGGGTCCCACGCCGTATAGCCGCGCGCCTCGAAAGTCGAGCGCAGGCCGCCGGACGGGAAAGAGGAGGCGTCGGGCTCGCCGAGTATCAGATTTTTGCCGGAGAACCTCGTGATTGCGCCGCCGTTTTTGTCGGGCTCGAGGAACGCGTCATGCTTTTCGGCGCTCGCGCCCGTCAGCGGCAGGAACCAGTGCGTGTAATGTGTGGCGCCCCTGTTCATCGCCCAGATTTTCATCGCGTGCGCGACGTCGTCGGCGACGGCGGGGTCGAGCGGAACCCCCTGGCGGATCGTGTCGAGAAGCTTTTTGTATATCGGCTTGGATACGTAGTCTTCGAGCGTCTTGAGCCCGAAGGCGTCGATGCCGTATTCTTCGCCGACGCGGTACGGCTTGATTTCCTCATTGTATCCGCATTCGCGGGCTGCAATGGAAGTCAATGCTTTCTTTCTTGCATTCATTTTGTTCCTTTTAGTTGTTTAAATTTGTCAAGCAACGCTTTTGAAGTAAGCATATTCCGTGCCAGTTTTTGAAAAGCGCGGCAAAAGCCGCAGATTTTGCGTAGATGCGGTTTTATCTTATTTATATATACGTTTTATCCTGACAAATTTTGCCCGCTTTCCAAGACTTTTATAGTTTTGTCCCCAAAATATCCGCGACAAAATTGTCGCAAATGAATTCCATGCCGCGACAAAATTGTCGCAATTTGGCGGCTGAAATTTCCTCTCATTTTTATCAATTCAAAGTTTGGTTTTTAACATATTGAATTAAAGCATGTTGAGTAAAATACTACAAAATTGGCACGCCGTCTGCTTAAATTTGACGCAACAAATATCCGATTTATGCAGCAAGACAATAGCCACAACGGTTTTCCCCGCCCACAGGGGATGTACGATTCAATAAACGAACACGACGCCTGCGGAGTCGGGCTCGTGGCCGACATCAACGCCGCAAGAAAGCATGAAATCGTCGAAAACGGCATAGAGGTTCTCGAGCGGCTCATGCACAGGGGCGCCGTCGGCGGGGACTCGCGGACGGGGGACGGCGCGGGCATAATGACCCAGATTCCCGACGAGTTTTTCCGCCGCGAAATCCCGAATCTTCCGGAGCGCGGCAGGTACGGCGTGGGCATGGTTTTTTTGCCGCGCGACAAAAATGTCGCAGAACAGTGCCGGCGCATAGTAGAGGCGGATGCGATAGAGGAGGGAATGGAAGTCTTTTTCTGGCGCGAAGTGCCCGTAAATTTGGACGCCGTGGGCCCTATGGCGCTCGAATCCAGGCCGGATATACTCCAATTTTTCGTGCGCGGCGCGAAGGGCGGAGACGCTTCCGCGTTCGAGCGTTTTCTATATATATTGCGCCGCAGGATAGAAAAGGACATAGATTCCAATACCGCCGCGGGCGACGCCTTTTACATCTGCACACTCTCCTGCCGCACGATCGTCTACAAGGGCCTGTTAAACGCGCCGCAGCTGCGCGATTTCTTTCCCGACCTTTCCGATCCCGACTATAAGAGCGCGATAGCTCTCGTCCATCAGCGGTACAGCACCAACACTTTCCCGACATGGCGGCTTGCGCAGCCTTTCAGGTATCTGGCCCACAACGGCGAAATCAACACCCTGCGCGGGAACCTCAACCATATGCGCTCGCGCGAGGCGCATTTTGAATCCCCGCTCTTCGGAGAGGACATTAAGAAGGTAATCCCCGTAATCTGCGAGGGGCAGAGCGACTCCGCCTGCCTCGACAACGCCGTCGAGCTCTACGCCTCCGCGGGGCGCAGCCTTCCGCACACCATGCTGATGCTCGTGCCGCAGGCGTGGGGCAGAAATTTTTACGTAAGCAAGGACATCCAGGGATTCTTCGAATACCACTCGGGACTTTCCGAGCCGTGGGACGGGCCGGCAGCCATCGCATTTACCGACGGCGTGAACGCCGGCGCGCTCCTCGACCGCAACGGCCTGCGCCCCGCGCGGTTTACGCTGACAAAGGGCGGCAAGTTCGTGCTCGCGTCCGAAACCGGCGTGTTGGACATTCCGCCGTCGGAGGTCGTAATGCGCGGCAGGCTCGGGGCGGGAGAAATGATATATCTCGACCTGAACAAGCGCCGCATTCTATTCGACAAGGAAATAAAGACGCTCGTCGCGCGCGGCAAGCCCTACCGCAGGTGGGTCGACGCCAACCGCATAACTCTGAGCGGCATATTCGAATCAGTCCCCGAGCCGATTGTCGGCGAAAACCTCATACAGAGGCAAAAGCTATTCGGTTACACTTCCGAGGATCTCGACATGATATTGCGCCCGATGTGCGAGACTGCGCGCGAGCCCACGGGCTCCATGGGCAACGACGCCGCCCTCGCGGTGCTCTCCGAAAAGCCCCAGCTGCTCTACGACTATTTCAAGCAGCTCTTCGCGCAGGTGACAAATCCGCCCATCGACCCTATACGCGAGGAACTCGTGATGAGCCTCATGACGTATATCGGCAACCAGGGCAACACCCTCGCGGAGCTTCCCGCGCACGCGCACCTCTTGAAGCTTCCGCACCCGATACTCGCCAACCGCGACGTTGCCTGCATACTCTCCTCGAAGGTCGAGAACTTCCAGGCGGAGCGCATAACCGCCGAATTTTCCGCGGCAGGCGGCGAAAAGGCGCTGCGCGAGTCGGTCGAAAAGATATGCGACGCCGCCGAGAGCGCGGTTAAGGCGGGAAAGAGCGTAATCATACTGAGCGACAAGAACCTCTCCTACGGGCACGCGCCGATTCCCATGCTGCTGGCTGTGGCGGCGGTCAACCGCAGGCTCGTGGACAGGCGGCTGCGCACGAGCGCCGGTATAATCGCCGAGACCGGCGAGGCGCGGGAGGTCGCCCACTTCTGCCTGCTGCTCGGCTACGGGGCGACAGCCGTCAACCCGTATCTCGCCATAGAGACCATAGCGGACATGGCCGAAAACAGGCGGATATCCGGCGTGGACGCGGCGGTGGCGGTTGCCAACTACATAAAGGCGGTGTGCAAGGGCATTTTGAAGGTGATGTCGAAAATGGGCATTTCGACGCTGCGCAGCTATCGGCAGGCGCAGGTGTTCGAGGCGGTGGGGCTCGGAAAGGAGCTCGTGGACGCCTATTTTGCGCCGACGGCGTCGCGCGTGGGCGGCATAGGGCTCCCGGAAATCGCGCGCGAGACGCTCGAGCGGTACCGCAACGCGCACTACCCGAAGCCGAATTTTGAAAATTCCCTCGAAAACGCCGGCAAGTACAAGTACAGAAAGGACGGAGAACACCATCTATGGACTCCGCAGACGATAACGCTCTTGCAGCGCGCCGTGCGCGAAAACGACATCTCCAAGTACCGCGAGTACGCGGCGTACATCAACGACCAGTCGCGCCACTTGTGCACCCTGCGCGGGCTGTTCAAGTTCAAGCCCGCAAAGGCGGTTCCGATAGAGGAGGTCGAGAGCGTAGACTCCATCGTGCGCAGGTTCGTCACGGGCGCGATGAGCTTCGGTTCGATAAGCCCCGAGGCGCATGAGACCATCGCGCTTGCAATGAACAGGCTCGGCAGCATGAGCAACAGCGGCGAGGGCGGCGAAGACCCCGCGCGCTACAAGGGAATCGGCACGCCCGACGACAAGTCGAGCGCCATCAAGCAGGTCGCGAGCGGCAGGTTCGGCGTGACGGCGGAATACCTCGCAAACGCCCGCGAATTGCAGATAAAGATAGCCCAGGGCGCGAAGCCCGGCGAGGGCGGCCAGCTGCCCGGGCACAAGGTGGACGAGACCATCGCCCGCGTGCGCCACGCGACTGCGGGGGTCACTCTCATATCGCCGCCGCCGCACCACGACATCTACTCCATCGAAGACTTGGCGCAGCTCATCTACGACCTCCGCAATGCCAACGAAACCGCGCGCGTCTCGGTAAAACTCGTGTCGGAAGTTGGCGTCGGCACCATCGCGGCGGGGGTCGCCAAGGGCAAGGCGGACGTCGTGCTCATCAGCGGGCACGACGGCGGAACGGGGGCGTCGCCGCTAACGAGCATCAAGCACGCGGGGCTGCCGTGGGAGCTTGGGCTTGCGGAAGTCCAGCAAACCCTGCGCCTGAACCGTTTGCGCGACAAGATCCGCGTGCAGGTCGACGGGCAGCTCAAGACGGGCCGCGACGTCGTAATCGGCGCGCTCTTGGGTGCGGAGGAATTCGGGTTCGCGACCACTATTCTCGTCTCCCTCGGCTGCGTTATGATGCGCAAGTGCCACGACAATTCCTGCCCCGTGGGCGTAGCCACGCAAGATCCGCGCCTTAGAAAGTGCTTTAAGGGCAAGCCCGAACACGTAGAAAATTTCCTGCGCTTCGTGGCCGGCGAGACCCGCGAAATCCTCGCGCGTCTCGGGCTGCGCTCGATAGACGAGGCCGTCGGCAGGAGCGATCTGCTCGAAACCAACGGGGCGGTGGAATTCTGGAAGTCCAAGAACCTCGACTTCTCAAAGATTTTCGAAACGGTCGGCGACGAATCCCTGCCGCGCCGCTGCGCGGGCCTCGCCCCGCGCGAGCTGCCGCATGCGTACGACAAGAAGCTTCTTGAAAAGGCGCAGGCCGCCGTGGATTCCGGAACGCCGGTCGAATTCGACATGCAAATCCGCAACTCCGACAGGAGCGTCGGCGCCATGTTGAGCTCGCGCATAGCGAAAAAGTACGGCAATGCTGGCCTTCCCGAGGACACCGTGAAGGTCAACTTCAAGGGGGTTGCGGGGCAGAGCTTCGGGGCGTTTCTCGCCGCGGGGATCACCTTCAATCTCGAGGGCGAGGCGAACGACTACGTCGGCAAGGGGCTTTCGGGCGGCAAGATAATCGTCAGGCTCTCGCCCGATTGCCCTATACAAAGCGACAAAAACTGGATAGCCGGCAATGTTGTGGGCTACGGCGCCACGGGCGGCAAGGTGTTTTTGAACGGCAAGGCGGGCGAGAGGTTCGCCATACGCAACAGCGGCGCGACTTTCGTCGTCGAGGGCGCGGGCGATCACTGCTGCGAGTATATGACCGGCGGGCGCGTCGTGCTTCTGGGGCCCGCGGGGTTCAACTTCGGCGCGGGCATGACGGGCGGGTTCGCCTACGTGTTCGACGAGCCCGGCAATTTCGACATGAGGTGCAATTTGCAGTCGATAGACCTCGAAACCGTCGCGGAGGGTTCCGCGGACGAGTTGGAGCTGAAAGGGCTTTTGGAGGAATTTTTCGCCGCCACTTCGAGCGAGCGCGCGCGGGCGATTCTCGACGACTGGGAAAATTCCCTCCCGAAGTTCGTAAAGGTGTTCCCCGTGGAATACAGAAAGGCGCTCGGCAGGATGTCGAGCGAAGACGCCCACAATTCGACCAGGGAGACCGCGTAAGATGGCCGTAAACTTCCTTGACATACCGCGCCTGAACCCCGGCTACCGCGAGGGCAGGGCGGCGGACTACGACGAAGTGGAAATCCGCCCGTCCCGCGGCGAAGTCGCGGAGCAGGCAAAGCGCTGCATGAACTGCGGCATTCCCTTCTGCCACGGCGCCGGCTGCCCGCTCGGCAACAATATTCCGGACTTCAACGCCGCGGTTAGGGAAAACCGCCTGCGTGACGCCTATTTCATACTCGCGCAGACTTCCCCCTTTCCGGAGTTTACGTCGCGGATATGCCCGGCGCTCTGCGAGGCGTCATGCACCGCCGGGCTGCCGTCGGAGCCCGTCGCCGTCCGGCAGATAGAGTACGAAATCATCGAAAACGCTTTCAGGCGCGGATACGTGGAGCCTTTCAAACCCCGCGTTCGCACGGGCATGAGAGTTGCCGTGGTCGGTTCGGGCCCGTCGGGGCTGGCCGCCGCGGACGCGCTCGCCCAAAAGGGCCACGAGGTCGTCGTCTTTGAGAAAAACGTCAATTTCGGGGGTCTGCTGCGCTACGGCATTCCCGACTTCAAGCTCAAAAAAAGCGTCGTCGAGCGCAGATTGGACATTCTTTCGTCGTCGGGCATAACCTTTGAGGGCGGGGTGGAAATAGGCGCCGACATATCGGCGGAGTACCTGCGCAGAAAATTCGACGCCCTGTGCGTCTGCGTCGGGACGCAGGTTCCGCGCGGATTCGGCCCGAACGTCGAGGGCAGGGGGGCGCGGGGCGTCCACTTCGCGCTCGAATTTCTCTCCTCCCAAAACCGCGTCGTATCGGGCGAGTCCGCGGAGCTTTCCGTATCGGCGAAAGGCAAAAAAGTCCTCGTGGTCGGCGGGGGAGACACCGGCTCCGACTGCGTGGGAACCGCCGTGAGGCAGGGCGCGAAATCCGTCGTGCAAGTGGAGATAATGCCCGAGCCCCCGGCGGCGCGCCACCCGTCCACCCCGTGGCCTATGTGGCCGTACAAGCTTCGCACTTCGAGCAGCCATCTCGAAGGCTGCGAAAGGCTCTGGGCGGTCAACGTCAAGTCGGTGGAGGTTCGCGGAGGATTTGCCAAATCCGCGACTCTCGCCCGCTGCGAGTGGACTTTCGATGAGTCCGGACGCCCGCGCGCCTTCTCGGAGCGCCCGGGCGAGGACTTCAAAATCGACGCCGACCTGATTTTGCTAAGTATGGGCTTTACAGGCGTGGAAAAAAATGGAATTGTCGGGCAGTTGGGGATTCTCTTGAATTCCCGCTCGACGATAGCGGCGGACGCGGGAATGTCCACCAATGTGGAGGGGGTATTCGCCGCGGGCGACTGCGTCTCCGGCCCGTCGCTCGTCGTGCGCGCGGCCGCCTCGGGGCTGG
>CAJMOT010000058.1 GCA_905214995.1 uncultured bacterium
CAGTATTATGAAGCCCGTCAACCCTCCCACGGTTGACGGGCTTCTCCCGTATATGTCCGGAATATCTCCCCACATATGTCGCGATAGACCGGAGATTATTATTATCCGGACCCTCTCTATCATCTCCCTCTAAGTAGCCCGCGGGGCGGGGAGCGCCCCGCAGAGAGGGCAAAACTCTTGCGGCGGTTGTTATCGCGCCCGTTTCCCCTCTGTTTGCCGACAAAAAAACGAATCTCCCGCAGGGAAATTCGTTTTCGCCGAACCGCCGCGATTGCGCCGCCGCGTTCAAGTCCCGCATTTTAGCGGATTTCGCGCCGCATGGAGATTGCGAGCGCGAGGGCCGCGGCTCCGAAGATTGCCGCAAGCGTTGCCGGTTCGGGTACCTGCGTTATTGAGACCGAAAGGGCGTTTTCTCCGAATAGAAGCTCGTATGAAAATCCGCCGGGGCCGATTACCGAAACGGAGGCGTCGTTTGCGTCGAAGTCGGAGGATTCATAGGTTATCAATTCGCGCACGATCGACTCCCGGGTTTCAAGGAGGGCGGCAAATTCCTCGGCCACCCCGTCGGCGAATTCAAGCTCTATCGCCAATCCGTCCGCGTTTTCGCCCTTTGAAAGCGCGCCCGAGGGCGCGATCTGTGAATTGAAATCAATGCCTACCGCAAGCTTTACCGTTCCGCCGCTCCACGACATTGAATCGGCGTTCAATACGTTGTCGGTGATTGTTCCGTTGGAGTCGTAAACCGACAGAGTTCCGCCCGCGACGAATACGGCGCCCGCGTTTTGGGCAACCATGCTGAGCTCGCCGCTATTTACCGTTACGGAAGTCAATTCGTTTTCGCTGTTGGCAAGACACTGAACCGCGCCGGCAGAGCCGTTCATGGAGAGGTGGACGGATTTGTTTGTCGAGCCTCCCCAAGCGGAGTTTGACAGCGATATTTTCCCTTCAAAGACGCGCGATTGTGCGTTTGTAAGCTCTATGTATCCCGCCGCCGTTCCGTCGCCGCCCTTTACTGTTATTTCGCCGGCGCCGGTTATTCCTCCAAGCCTGATGTACGAATTCCCGCTCGAGCCCGTCACATTTACCCGCGTGCCGCCGGAGAGGTTGAGGGTTCCGGCGTCGATTATCGGATTCGTATTTGAGCCGCCGTAGTCCACTTCTATAAATGCGCCCGCTTCGACGTTCAGGATGTCGGCCTTGATGTATGAAGCCTTGAAATAGAGGCTGTTTGACGATTTCAGCGTCATGGTTCCGGAGCCGCTCTCGTTTGTGGCGTCAAAAGTGGCGTTGTGCGAGAAAAACTGGCTCCAATAATTGCCGCCGTCGATTGTTATCGAATTTGCTTTCAGCGTTCCGCCTGAGGCAAGGCCCCTTTGGTGCGCGCTTTCGCCGGTGACATTCCAGACGACTTCATCCACTGCGGCGACTCCGGAAATTGCAAGGTTGTTGCTGGAAAGGCCCTGCGATTCTATGAGGATTTTGGAGCTTTCGGAAGGAATCCCGTTCGACCAGTTCTCGGGGTCGTCCCAGTTATAGTTCGCGCCGCTGCCGCCCGTAAAAGCAGTGTCATAGGTTTGGGCAAAGAGCGATGACGCGAGAAATGCGGAATATAAAATCGTCGCCGTTTTCATTAAATTGCAATTTAACCGAATTCCTAACATTGTCAAGATTTAATATTACGCCACTTCCCGCCGCCGCAAATAACGCATGAAGCGTCCCGTCTCCGTAGAAGGGGGCGGCAGCGCCAATGCGAGTCGCACTGCCATTGAAGGGGCAAAGCCATTACGAAGATTGGCTCCGCCAATGCTTCTATCCCCTCCGCCATTCCCAACAAAAAACGAACCTCCCATAAGAAGTTCGTTAGCACTTGCGGAGTTCGTTTCCCCAAAAAACAAACCCGGCTTTCCCGATTTGGCGCAATGATTTTGGATGAAGAGCGAGTATAGGGAAGCCGCCAAGGGCGCGTGGCGTATTGGCATACGCGAGCGGTCTTGGCGGCTTCCCTAACGGAGCTATTCGCCAAAAGCATTCGCCAAATCAGGCGACGCGCTCCACTACTACGGGAGTCGGATTCGGGCGGCGCGGCGCGAGCCTGTACGCATTGCGCAGATAGTCTATCGCCGAATCCAAATTCGTCTCGTCGTTGTAGTGGATCATCAGCAGCGGTTCGCCCTGCTTCACCTGCGTGCCGATTTTCTTGACTTCCGTCACCCCGACATACGGGTCGATTTTCCCGCTCTTTGTAGTCGCGAGAATCTGGACGGCTCTTGCTATCATACCGGAGTTGATGTTGTGCACATAGCCGCGCTTGGGGGCGGGGAGTTTGCGGGAGTGCTTGGGCATCGGGTATTTTTGCGGATCGTCGATCCACGGGGCGGAGCCGCCCTGCGCCTTTATCATCTCGATGAACTTTTTGAGCGCCGACCCGTCTTCGACCACGCGCTCCACGGACTGTTTTGCCGAGAGCGTCGAGCCCGCCACGCCCGCGAGCCTCAGGATTTCCATGCCGAGCTTGAGTACGAGCTCTTTGATGTCGTCGCTGCCGCCGCCGCGGAGGAAGTCGAGGGCTTCGAGGACTTCGAGGCCCATGCCCACGGAGTTGCCGAGCGGCTGGTTCATGTCGGTGATGAGGGCCACGCACCGGTGCTTCATGACGCGCGCCACGCGGGTGATTGTGCGGGCGAGCTGCCGCGCCTGCTCGATGTCGCGCAGGTACGAGCCGTTGCCCCACTTGACATCCACGACGAGCCCGTCGGCGCCCACGGCGAACTTTTTGCTCAGGACGCTTGCGGTAATCAGCGGCAGGCTCGGAATGGTGGCGGTCATCTGGCGCATTTTGTAGATTTTTTCGTCTACGGGGGAAATGGAATTGTCGTGCTCGCAGATGGCGCAGCCGACGGTGGAGAGCTGCTTTTGGAAGTCTCCGAGGGAGAGCCTTGTCTTAAAGCCGGGGATAGAGGACATCTTGTCGCCCGCAGTCAGAACGAAGTCTTCGTCGGGGCTGGTCATTCCGGGGACGACAACCCCGCATGCGGCGCCGACCGCGGCGAGTATGAGGGAGGTTTTGTCGCCGACTCCTCCCGTGGAATATTTTGCGACTTTCGGGCGGGTTATGTGGGAGAGGTCGAGGGTTTCGCCCGTGAGAATCATTTCGTCGGCGAACACGGCGGTTTCCTGGGCTGCCATGTCTTTAAAGAATATGGCCATAATGAGCGCGGCCATTTGGGATTCCGGCATTTCGTCGTCGAGAATGGAGTCTACTATGTTGCGAACCTCTTCTTCTGTGAATTCGTGCCCGTCGCGCTTTTTTTCTATAAGGTACGCATAGGATGTCTTGATTGGGGATTTCCCGATAATTTTACGTATAGCCATAGTTGAAGTCTTTGTGTGGATAATATTAAGCTGCGCCGCCGCGCGAAATCCGAATTTCCGAGCGGGCTGTCTCCCTTAGTCTCTTAAACAGCACATTTTTTGAAAAAAGTCGAGCTTAAAATCCGGCTCGGCGAAAGATTTTGCCGGCAAGCGGGCGACGTTTATCATTTTATTAAGACGAGCTTGCGGGCCTGGCGTTCATATTTTTTGGCGGGAAAAACTTTTAGCTTGGCAATTGCGCGCAATAGGGTAAGAGATTAGGGAAAATGGGAGAAAAGTTAAACAACGAAGGCGGACGGACTTTTGAAGAGTCTCTGGAAGAGCTCGAGTCCATTCTGTCGGAGCTCGAAAATTCCAAAATACCCCTGGACGAGCTGGTGGAAAAATATTCCCGCGCCAAGGAGCGCCTCGCCGACTGCCGGAAGAAGCTCGAGGCCGCGGAGCTGAAAATCGGCAAGCTGTCGGGCGCGGAGGTCGAAGAGTTTCCCTCCGCGTCGGAATAGTCCCGCGCCTCAGGGCAAGTTATAGCGCAACGATATGTCCATACTTTCCAATATAAAATCCCCCGAGGACGTAAAGGCCCTCGCCCCGCAGCAGCTGCCGGAGCTCGCGGAGGAAATAAGGCGCGAGATAATAGCAGTCACCTCCAAAAAGGGCGGGCACGTTTCCCCCAACCTCGGGATAGTGGAGCTTTCCATAGCCCTGCACAGGGTGTTTTCCACGCCGAAGGACAAGATATTTTTCGATGTCTCCCACCAGTGCTATACGCACAAGCTCCTGACGGGGCGCAACAACGAGAAGTTCGAAGCCCTGCGCCAGACCGACGGCATAAGCGGCTTCTGCAACAGGTTCGAGAGCGAGCACGACGCCTTCGGCGCGGGGCACGCGGGGACGGCGGCCTCCGCCGCGCTGGGCTTTGCCGCCGCGCGCGACCGCAACGGCGCTGACGAGAATATCGTGGCGGTGCTCGGCGACGCCGCCCTCACCAACGGGGTGACTTTCGAGGCGTTCAACAATATCGCGACCACGACCAAGCGGATGATAGTCGTGCTAAACGACAACGAAATGTCGATAGCAAAGAACGTGGGCGCCATCGCAAAATACCTGAACGAGGTCATAACGAACCCGCGCAACAACAGGCTGTACTCCGACATGAACGCCTTTGTCAAAAACCTCTTCGGGGAGCCGGCCGCCAAGTTCACCGAGAAAGTCGCGCGCGACGCCAAAGGCTTCATTCTCCCGTCGTCGTTTTTTGAATACTTCGGCTTTATGTATCTCGGCCCGATAGACGGGCATGACATACCGCTGCTCGAAAAGTATCTCAATTATTGCAAGCGCTCCACGAAGCCCATACTTTTGCACGTCTTGACAAAAAAGGGCAAGGGTTTGGATGTCGCCGTGCGCAATCCGGAAAAGTTCCACGGCGCAACCCCCTACGACATCGTCACGGGGGAATCCACGTCGAACTCCGACAAGTCCGTTCCGAACTATCAGGACGCTATGGGCAAGACCCTTCTGAAACTTGCCCAAAAAGACCCGAAGATCGTGGGCATTACGGCGGCGATGGCCTCCGGCACGGGGCTTTCTTTCCTCAAAAAAGACCTGCCCGCGCAGTTTTTCGACGTGGGGATAGCCGAGGAGCACGCCGCGGTTTTCGCCGCGGGCATGGCGTGCCAGGGTTTCAAGCCCGTCGCCGCGATTTATTCCACCTTTATGCAGCGCGCCTACGATTGCGCAATGCACGACGTTTGCCTCCAGAATTTGCCCGTCACTTTTTGCCTTGACCGCGCGGGGCTCAGCCCCAACGACGGGGCGACCCACCATGGGCTCTTCGACATATCCTTTTTGAGGCCGCTGCCCAACGCCGTGATAATGCAGCCCTCCGACGAGGACGAGCTTGCCGACATGCTCTACACTTGCGTGGAGTCCGGAAGGCCGTGCTTCATGCGCTATCCGCGCGGCAAGGGCGAGGGCGTCCCGATGAAGGAGACTCCCGAAAAAATCGAGATGGGGAAGGCGGAAGTCCTGCGCGAGTCCGACTCGTCGGCGACGATATGGGCTCTCGGCAACATGGTCAGGGAGGCTCTAAAAGCCGCCGAGGAGATAGAGACGGAGCTCGGTGTGAAGATAGGGGTTGTCAACGCCCGTTTTGTGAAGCCGCTCGACAGGGAGCTTCTGCTGAAACAGGCGGACAAAAACAGGCTGATCGTGACCGTTGAAGACCATGTCGCGGCCGGCGGATTCGGGAGCGCCGTGGCGGAAACTCTGCTTGGCGCGCGGAAGAAGTGCGGGGTCTGCATAATCGGATGGCCCGACAGGTTCATTCCGCACGGCACCGATGTAGCCACCCTCCGCGCCCAGTTCGGAATGAGCACGACCCAAATTATCGAGCGGGTAAAGCAGGCTCTCCAAGAATCGTAGGCCCCGCGCGGCAATTTGCGCCGCGCCGGTTTTCGGAGCTTTGCGCTTTCGGAAAAATCGGGCGGGATTGGCGAACCCGCGGCGGTTGCGGGGCGCGGAGTGCGTGGAGCGGGTTTATCCGCCGGCATACCGGCAAACCGCCGTTTGCGCGCCGATGGGGTTGTTTTTTTGCCCAAATTCAGTGAAATTATCATATAATTCCGCTCCGGCTGCCGTTTTCACGCCGGCGCGCGTCGGCGGCCATGCGCATAGCGCATTTCCCGCAACGCCGCCAGTTTCGCGAATGCGCATAGGATTGTGGAGTTTTCCGCTCAGAGCGGGCGCATTATATTTGCGGAGCTCTTCGGACGCGGGGCGCGCCGCCGCTTTCCGGCATTTCCGCCGTAGGGTTTTCAATCCGAGCCGCCGGCAATTTCCAGCAGTTCGCGCAGCGCGTATACCGCGCCCGTCCGCCCCGAGGCGTCGGAGATGCGCGCTATTATTCCGGCCTCTTCCATCTTCTTCAAGAGCGTGAAAACGGTCGGCCTCGACGCTCCCTCAAACCCGATGGAAGTCTGCGTAAATATCGGCTTTGAAAAAATCGCGTCCAACAGCATAATTGCGTACTTCGACGAAGTCATTTCCAGAATGCGCGACTTCGTGCGGGCGTAATACTCCATTATCGCCTTTGCCGCATTGTAATTGGAATTTGCCTGCCATATCGCGGCATCCAGAAAAAAGCTTATCCACTGCGTCCAATCGCCGGTTTCAGTTATCGCCCTGAGTGAGTCTTTATAGGACATCTCATTTAATTCCAAGTATTTGCTTATATATAGCACGGGGCGCGATATTATCCCCTTGCGGTACATGAAGAGCGGCACGAGCATCCGCCCCAATCGACCGTTCCCGTCGCAAAACGGGTGGATTATCTCAAATTGGGCGTGCAAAATGGCGGCTTGGGCGACGACGTCCCTGTCGTCGGATTCTATGTATTCGGCGAAATTGTCCATGTATTCGGGCACGAGCAGCGGGTCGGGCGGGACGAAGCGCGCGTTTTTTATGCCTCCCGCCCTTGATCCGATATGATTTTGCGCTTTTCTTGTCTCTCCCGGATTCTTGTCGCTTCCCCTCACGCCATACATCAGTATTTCGTGCAACTGTCTGACGAGGTGCAGGGTGATATTTCTCTTTTTTGTCTCGACAGCTCCGAATTGTATGGCTTTGCGGTAATTTAATACCTCAAGAATGTCGTTTTTGCGCTCCTCCGAGGGTTCTTTTATTCCCGCCTCGTATTTTAAAACGTCTATCGTATCGACTTGCGTTCCCTCTATCTTGCTCGACAATACCGACTCGTCTCTCGTCAGGGGCGAGAGCAGCAAATCGGGATTGCTTATCGCATTCAGAATGCCGTTAAATCCGGCAATGGCTCTATTGGCTTCCCCCAATTTTCCTATCAGAGAGAGCCAGTCTATGTTTTTTATGGGCAGTTTTTCCGGAATGTATGGAGAGCTCATGATGCTGGGCAATTTTATGTCTATTGTATATGCCCAGTTTTTTTGTAAAGAAAAAAAGAAAAAACAATCAAATAATTGGCTTAGCATTAATTAAATTTGAATTTTCCTTGCATCAATCGCTTTTGCCGTCGGCTCATTTAAAGCAAATTGGCTTGCGTTAAGCAAAGCGTCAAATTGCTTAACGCGACTGCAATTGTCGTAAATTTATCGACAACTGGATATATTTGCTGTAAGTTTTTTGCCAGTTTTCTTAATGCAAACTGAATCGCTTTAAGTTTGCTTAACGCAATCGGCACATTGTTGTGCATTTCGCGGGCGCGGAGCGGGCGGCGGAGGCGTTTTTTGGGTGCGGACGAAGAGTTGTTTTATCCGCGCCGACTGCCGCTGCGGGCTTCCCGCTATATCCAAAATAGCGATATTATCATCACTATTATCGAAAACGGCGCGCCGAATTTGAAAAAGTCTTTAAACTTGTAGCCGCCGGGATTCATCACGAGCATGTTTACGGGCGAGGATAGCGGCGTCATAAATGCCGTGGACGAAGCCACCGCCACCGCCATTTCGAGCCCGTGGGGGTCTGCGCCCATGGTTTGCGCCGCGGCGATCGCTATCGGCGCGAAGAGTATTGCGGTGACGGTGTTTGCGATAAACATCACAGTCAGCATCGCGAGCGCGAAAAGCCCCGCCGTCACAGCGGTTTCCCCGTACCCGCCGAGCGCGTCGAGTACCGCGCCGGCGGCGAGCTCCACTCCTCCCGTGTTTTCGAGCGCGGCGGCAAACGGCATCATGCAGATTATCAATATCAGCGCGGGCCAGTATACAGACTTGTAGGCCTCGTCCATGCTCAGGCATTTGAAGGACACCATCATCAGGCAGCATATCGCCGCGGCAACGACGTTTTCCACCGCGCCCGTCGCCATAAGCGCGACCATCACGAGCAGGCTTAAAATCGCCCCGCCCGCGCGCCCGGGGGAGGTTGCGGCGATTTCGGACTCTTCCGGAAGGTTCAATATTATGAAATCTCGGTTTTGGGATTTCAGGCGGCGTATGGATTCCCATTTCCCGAATACCAGGAGAATGTCGCCCACGCGCAACCTGTGCGAGAGCATGTTGTCGCCGACCGCCGCGCTGTTGCGCCTTAGCCCGATGGCGTTCAGTCCGAACGCGTTCCTGAATTTCGCCTCCATCAGAGTTTGGCCTATCAGAGACGATTCCGGAAGTATCGCTATTTCCGCCATGCCGATTTCTGCGGAGCGCTCGGAGAAATAGCCGCCCGAGAGAGGAAGCTCGCGCAGCAGAAATTCCGCCGGAATTTCCGAGGCCCGCGGGTCGCGCAAGTCGCAGAGAAGCAGGTCGCCGGCGGCGATTTCCGTATCCGGCGCGGGCTCTATCAACGCCCTTTCTCGGCGGATTTTGCGCTCGATGCAGATTATCCCGAAGGACGGCCCGCCGCGCCGCCCGAATTCGGATATCTTCATGCCGGCAAGGGGGGAATCCGCCGGAACCTCGAATATCTTTTCTCGCGATTCGAGGCGGTATGCGCGGACGAAGTCGGAGAGCCTCCGGCGCGCTCCCCTGGCGCGGTTTTCGGGCTCGCCGTCCGGCAGAAACCTGCGCACAACCAGCATGTAGGCTATCCCCGCGGCGAGGGCGGTGAGGCCGATGGGAGTGACTTCGAAGAATCCAAAGCCCTCGTACCCCTCTTTTATAAGCGCGCCGTTTGCAATCAGGTTGGGGGAGGTTGCGACGAGCGTCGTCATGCCGCTTATTATCCCCGCGAATGCGAGCGGCATCATCAGCTTTGAGGGCGGTATGCCGCGGCGGCTGCAAATGCTTAGGGTGACCGGTATGAAAATCGCGACAACCCCCGTCGTGCTCATTACGGATCCCAGCAGGGCGACGGAGCACATCAGCATGGCTATCAGAGCGGCCTCCGACTTCCCCGAGCGGCGGAGTATCCAGTCTCCGACGGCGGCGGAAACACCCGTTCTCGCGAGCCCCGAGCTTATTGCGAACATCAGGGCGATTATTATGACGCTCGAGTCCGAAAACGCGGCGAACGCCTCTTCGGGCTTTACTATTCCCGATATTATGAGGATTACGAACGCGCACGTGGCGACGGCGTCCATGCGGGGCCTTCCCGCGACGAATGCCGCGACGCACGCGCAGAGCAGCGCGAGTACAAACGCGAGTTCAAGATTCATTTCCGTAAATGGCGGCGTTGTCATCTCAAAATGCGCAAAGCTGAGCGGAATTTCAACCCATAAAAAGAGATTGCGCTCCGCTTTTCGGAATTTCCGGCGCGAAAAACGCGCAAATGCGCCGTTTGAGCGTTAAATTTGAATCCCGAGAAAAATGCTTGACGGCCTCAAACCTTTGAGAAAAATATATTCCATAAATCTCAAACGTTTGATTTTCTATGAAAAGAATTCTTGCCTCGTTGTTTTTCTCGGGAATTTGCGCGCTTAACGCCGCCGATTTGACATGGGTCGGAGGTGAGAGCGACAGCTCAGGGTTCAACTTCTCGGATTTTGGAAATTGGGAGCCCTCAGGATACAGCCCGTCCGGATTCGACAATGTGACCATCGGAAATTTTACCGCGACTACCTCTTCGAGCGACAATCAGTACAAGATAAACGGCTTTGCGGAAGTAAACGATCTCAGGATAGAAAACCTCGTCTTGCCGGATCCCGTGAGGTTTTTTATATATACCGTATCTAGCGGCGCTCCGACAATAAACGGGAATGTTTTTGTCGGCAATATCGACGTCGGCGGCAACGGCGGCGAATGGCGCAGCCCGAATATTCGCGGGTACGGGGTGGATTTTATCGTCAAAGGCTCAATTACGATAGCTCCGACGAGCGGGACATCCCAGAGCAACGCCTCCGTGCTCACTTTCGGCGGAACCAATAGGAGCGGGTTTTTCAAATCGCTTTCCATAGGCGAAAACGCGGCGGTCGATTCGTCCACGGGCTACAAGACGGCGGTATATCTCGACGCCGCATACGCGGGCGCCACTCTCGAGCTCGCCGGAGCAAACTTGGCCGGCGACGCTTCAAATTGGGCGGTGGTCCATGGGGTTGTGCAAATGAGCAATTCCGCCGACGGATCAAAATACGCGTCGCTTATGATAGGCCGCAACGAATCGGAGGAATACAGGGATTCCCACGTGGCGATCGGCGGATTGAACGGTTCGGGCAGGATTCTTACGAAGCTTTTGAGCGACGATTCCAACGCCGCAACTTCCTATCTCACTTTCCAAAACGCGGAGGGCGTGAATACGTCGTTTACGGGATCCCTCCGCAGATCTGCGACCTCATACAGGGACAATGTGGCTTTCATAATGGACGGCGCGGGGACGCAGAGCGTTTCGCTCTCCGGCAACTCCGGAGCCGGCGTCGTCGGCGTGACAGTAAAGAACGGTACGTTTTATCTGAGCAATTCCGATTCATCCGGCGCGCTCGTCATGGAGGGCGGAAAGTTTGGCGCGATAAACGGCGGCACGGCTTTCGATTCGGCAGTCTGGAAGGGCGGGGCGTTTTCTTTCGCAAACCACGAAACTTTTTACGGCGGCGTCCCCGACAAAATAACGATAAACGGCGCATTTTCAAAGGAGGCGGAAGGGAAGATAGCCGTAGACTTTGAAGGGCTCGACGCGGCCGACCTGATCGGCTACACGTTCGACCTCATATCCGCCGATCTCACGGAAGGATTTTCGGCCGACGCCAACGAAGACTTCGTTGCGCAAAACTTGCTGAACGCGATGGCGGATTTCGCGTGGAACGGCAATGTCCTGCAAGTGACGTTCTCGCAGGTTCCTGAACCCGCGGCGTTCGCCGCGCTGTTTGGCGCCGCGGCTCTCGCCATCGCCGCGCGCCGCGGGAGAAGATAGGATTTTGAATATCGCGCAAAAAGAGGCTCCGGCAAACCGGAGCCTTTTTTTTGCGGCGGATTGCGGTTATCTGAACCTCTCGGGGAGAGTTTTTACGAGGTCTTTCAGCTTTTCGGCGGACTCTTTTTTGCACACGAGCGTAGCGTCTTTGGAGTGCACTACCACCAGCCCCTCGACCCCCATCAGGGCGGTGGCGCGCCCCGCGGCGTCGAAGACCGCGCAGTTTTTTGAATCCGCCGCAAACAGCTCGCCGACCGCCGCGTTGCCGTCGGCGCCCCTGGGCATGCGCCTTTCCGCCGCCGCCCACGAGCCCACGTCGTCCCAGTCGAACTGAGCCGGCACCGTCCATGCGTTGTCGGCGCGCTCCATCACCGAAAAGTCTATGCTTATTTTTTCGATTTGCGGGTATAGCCTCTCCGCCGCGGCGAAAAATTCGGAATCGGGCGATGCGGAAATTTCGCGCAGTATTTTGCCGGTCTCGGGCGCGTTTTTTTCTATCGCCGCGAGAATCGCCGAAGTCTTCCAGACGAATATTCCGGCATTCCAGTAAAACTCCCCGCTTGCTGCGTATTCGGAGGCCCGCGCGAGGTTCGGCTTTTCAAAAAACCTCGCGACTTTGTAGTATTCGCCAAAGTCGGCGGAAAATTTTTCCCCGCGGCGGATGTACCCGTATCCGGTGGCGGGAAATGTCGGGACTATTCCTATCGTGACGAGCCCGCCGCCGCTTTCGGCGACCTCGAACGCCGCCCCTATCGTGCGCGCGAACGCCTCCGCGTCGGAGACGATGTGGTCGGAGGGGAATACGGCGAACGACGAATCTTCGCCGCCTCCGATTTTTTTGAGATAGGCCGCAGAGAGCCCTATTGCGGCTGTCGTGTCGCGGCCGGCGGGCTCGACGATTATTTTGTCGCGCGCGATTTCCGGGCAGACGGAGGCTATCGCCCCGACCTGCTCGGCGTTCGTCACGACATATACGTTTTCGGGTTCGACCGCGCGTCGCGCGCGCGCGTAGGTCATGGAGAGCAGGCACGAGTCTCCGCCCGTCACGTTCCAGAGGTGCTTGGGCTTCGACCTGCGGCTGAGCGGCCAGAACCGCTCGCCGGCGCCGCCCGCCATTATCACGGCGTATCTTTTCATGTTGTATTTTGTATCCCTCTTTCGGGGCGGGCTGTCAATTTATTTGGGCTTCCGGCGCGCGTCGCAAAAAGAGTTTGCAATATTTTTCCCGCGCGGATAAATTGAACGGAGAAAGGCGGCTTTTGGCATGGCGAGAAATTTTTGCGCAATTCTGCTCGCGTTCGGATACGCGGTTTTGTTCGTCGCCCTCTTATTCGTGCTCGTGGCGGACAATTTTTATTCGTACAGGGACTTCGGGGAGTTCTCGTATTTTTCTTTCGTTCCGTTCGGATTTTTCGCGGCGTGCGCGCTCGCGGTTTACGCGGCGCTTTCGTATATGCGGTTTCTCGCGCCGGCGGCGGATTCCGTCCTCCTGGGGTTTTTGATATTTTGGGCGGCGTGCTTTGCGCATTGGGGCCTCCCGTTCGGCGGCGGGGCGCAGGGCGGATTTTCCCTCTCGATGCGCGCGCTTTCTGCGGCGTTTTTGGCGGGCTCGCCCGCGCTGTTTTTCGCGTGCGGGGCGTCCGTTCTGCGCGCGGGGCGCGTCCGCAGGG
>CAJMOT010000059.1 GCA_905214995.1 uncultured bacterium
CCGCGGCAGGCTCAGCCGCCCGCCGCGGTTTTTTTGCCGTTTTTTAGTTTTGCCCGCGCGCGTCGGGGCGGAAAATTTGCGTTTTGCGCGGCGCGCGGGGAAATTTTACGCTTGCCGCGCGCGGCAAGCGGGTTGCGCAAAGGGATATTATTTCTCCCCTTCCGCCCGCCGGGCCGCCTCTATGGATTCTACCCCTATCGTATCGGTGTCGCAGGTGAATCCGTAGCCGCCGCCCGCTACATATCCGTCGCTGCGCCCCGACTCGTCGCGGCTGACCCAGAAAGAGTACAATTTCCCGCCGTCTATTTTAAAGGCTATGCGCGTCGGAATATTTGCGAGTTTTGTCAGGTCGGAGCCTCCGGAGTTGCGCCATTTCATCTTCGCCGCGGTCGAGTCCGCCGACACGCCCTCGCAGTTTTCAAAAGTGAAGGGCGCAATGGGCTTTCCCGCCGCGTCGCGCAATTCGGCCTTTACGCCGCCGTTCGGCGCGTCGGCGTTGACGAAGAGATATTTTCCGGAAAAGACGAGCGGACGGGTGAGGATTTCGCCCGCGCCTCCGCTTTCGGAATTTAGGGAGACAAAGCCGTCCCGCCTCAAAAACGCGACGCCCGTCGCGCCGTTGGAGTAAAGACCCGTCGGCCTGCGGCCCTTCGGCAGTTTGTCTTTCGCCTTGCTTTTGTCTCCGGCAAATCCGGTGTAGTAGATGTAGAGCCTGTCGCCCATGACGAGGCAGATGTTGCTTATGGACTGCACATATCCCCTGTCCCACGTTTCCCCGCGCGTGCCGTCTATGGCGAGCGTCCTGTCGGGGCGGTGCCAGTGGAATCCGTCGCGGCTGTACGCAAAGTTAAGCCCCGTGCATTTGGGCTCCCCCCTGTCGGCGTAGACGTCGTTTTGCTCTCCGTACATTATTTGGAAAAATCCGAGCATGATGCTCTCGTACGCGACGGCGTCGAGGTTGTAAAGCTGGTTCATTCTGACAAATTCGCCGTCGTCGTGCCTGTCGAGCCTGTCCGCGCGCGCCCACGCCGCTGGATCGGTCGGCGCCCATTTCATTCCCTCGAGAAAATCGTCGGCTTCAAGATACGCCCGCACGCGCCCGCCGGCGCCTCCCCAGCGCAGAGAATATATCCACTTGTCCCGAAACGGATTGTAAATCAGCGTGCTCCTGTCTCCGCAGTATCCGCCGAACCCCGCGAACTTCCAGTTTACGCCGTCGGCCGACACATAGGCCTCGGCGCGGAAATCGCGCTTGCCGTCCGGCGTTCTGAAAAACATTTTGAATTTTTTTGAGGGATCGGTTTCGCGCCAGTCGCGCACCACCGTCCATGAGTCCGGATTGCGGTCGAGGATTTTGTTAGTTCCGCCTTTTATGTCGGGTCGCTCCCATTTCAGGCCGTCTTTGCTGTATGCGTACGCCAGGTTTCTCAGGTGGCCCGCTTCGTACCACATCTCGAAAATCCGCTTGTCGGGGTTCCAGAGTATCGAGCCGCTCAGCGGCGCCGCCACCGGATTGCCGCGCCTTTCGAGCTCGGTTTCAGGCTTTAGTATCGGGTTGCCAGCGTATTTCCGCGGATAGTGGAACTCCCTCTTTATCCCGCGCGTTTTTTCAATGAGAAAATCGTCCACGAAGAGCTGCCTGCCGACGTCTATGCGGATGGTTTTCGGCGGGTTTTCGAGGTATGGAATTTTTGCGGGCTCGTCCGATTTGAAGGAGAAGTCCGGCGGCCATTTTTCCGGAAGGCGGATGGAGTTGTAGAGGAGTTCCCCCGCGGGAGCGGCGGGCGCCTTGCGGGCGGAAAATCCGGCGACGACGGCGCCCGGCGGGGTGGAGAATTTTTCGCCCCTTTCCGCGCGCTTGGACATCAGGGCGAACGCGCCGCCGCCTTCAAGCTCGAAATCCGATTTTTTCGAGAATCCCGCGGCGCGCAGGCTCTCGATTCCGCCGCCGTCGCCCGCCGGAACCGCCGCAAGTATTTCGCCCGCGCGCAGGCATATCCATTCGTGCGGCTCGGATTTTGAAGCTATGTAAAACAGCCTTCCGTTTATCTCTCTCGGAACGGGAGCTTTTGGCGTTGCGAGGGGCTCGCCCTCGGAGTACAGGGCGACATGTTTGAAGATGTAGTCGCGCGCGAATATTCCGATGCCGGAGATTTTTTCCGGATCGGCGGGTTCGACTGCGGCGCCGGCGGCGTCCTCCGGCTTGACGCCCGCGTTTTGCAGCGCGGCGGACTGCCCGAAAAGCGCGGCGCACGCAGCAGCCAGCATTCCCAAAATTGCGGATTTTCTCATTGCTCTTCCTCCCGTTTGTCATGTATGCGGGGCCCGCCGTTTCTGGGCGTCCCCGCGGAAAATTGTCAGAGCTCCAGCGTTTCGGACGGCTCGGGTATTATGACGCGCGTCTTCGGGGAGCGGTCGAGGATTTCGTACATGAACCATTCGCGGGATTCCATGCTCCCGTGCGTGAGAACCACGTTGCGCGGATCCTTGTCGAGGATGAATTTCAGAATTTCCTCGCGGTCGGCGTGCGATGTCAGGTCGAACTTGTCCACCTTGCAGTTTACCGTCCCGACGTAGAAGAGGTCGCGGAAGGCGAAGGAGTCCCCCGGGGCGGAGTGCAGAAGCTTGTACGCGGGCGTGTCCTCGTCGGAGTAGCCGACGAAGAATACGGCGTTTGCGCGGTTTTCGAGCATGGCCGCCGCCGCGAGGTAGCTCGGCGTGTTTTGCACCATCATTCCGCTGCCGAGAACATAGATTCCCTTGGCGTCGAAATCCTTTCCGGGCACGATTTCGCCCCTGAGGGGCTTTACGCCCTCCATGTGCTGCTTGGAGAAGGAAAACATATTGGAGCGCTTCGCTCCCCTTATGAAATATTCCGCGATATCGAGCCCGAGGCCGCCGGCGAACACGGGAGATTCCGCCGGAATTTTTCCCGCTTTCTTCGCCTTGTAGATTATGTAGAGGATTTCCTGCATTCTGCCGAGCGCGAACGCCGGCACGAGGACGCTTCCGCCGTCGCGCAGCGCTCGGGATACGGCCGCCGTAAACCTCTCAACCTCCCCGTCGTAGGCGCTCCCCTCGGGGCGGGAATACGAGCCGCGCGTAGTTTCGACCACCAGCGTGTCCACTCTTCCCGGCGGCGGAACCGCGCCTTTGAGGATTCCGGAAGAGTGGAAGGAAATGTCGCCGCTGAAAAGTATCTTTTGCTTTTTGTATTCAAACATCACGCTTGCCGCCCCGGGAATGTGGCCCGCGGGGTAAAAGGACACGTCGGCGAGGCTGCCGTTTATATCGTATCTGCGGGTATGCGCGAAGGGCATCGACGTCACGCGCGCGCGCAGGTCGTCTATCGCGGAGTAGTCGAAGAGCGGGTATTCATTTATGTTGAACTCCTCGCGCTGCTTTGCCATCACGGTTCTGGAATTGCGCAGCATTCTGAACAAGAGTTCGTAGCTGTCGTCGGCGACGAGTATGTGCGCCGCATGCTGGCGGCGCGCCACGACGGGCAGCGCCCCGCAATGGTCGAGGTGCGTGTGGGTGATTGCGATGAAGTCGAGGGTTTCGGGCGCGATTTTCGAGAGGTTGGGCAGGGCGGATAGCCCCATGCGCTTGGGGTGCAGCCCGCAGTCCACGAGCGCCTTGAACGGGCCGAATTCTATGAGATGCCCGCTAGAGCCTACGTCGATTTCGGTGTTAAGGTCGGTGTATATCATCGCGCGCCTCCCCCTTTCCCCTAATCGCGCGCGAGCGATTTCAGCCGCCGCATGTCGATTGTGTACGCCCCTTTGGGCCCCACGACAAACAGCGATTTTTCCGTTTCGCCGTCCGTTATTATGCAGCAGTTGGCCACCTGGTTTTCGATTTTCACGAGCCCCCTGTGCTTCAAATCGGGCGAAAACAGGTGCACGCCGCCGTTGCCCGTAGCGTAAATCCATCCGTCCCTGCCTATCGCCATTCCGTCCGGCGCGCCGCGCACTTTGCCCGTCCATTTTTTGAGCGAGCAGAATACGCGCTTTGAGACGACTTTCGTCTTGGTCTCGTCGAGCTCGTATACGAACCAGCACTGCTCGCCGTTTCCGCTCTGCGAGACGTACATGAACTTTTCGTCGGGCGAAAAGTCGATGCCGTTAGGCTGGGGGAGGGAGCCGTCTATGAGCACGGTTTCGCCCTTCGGGGTGATTTTATAGATTCCGCTGAAATCGAGCTCGTCGGCTTCCGGCGCGCGCCGCTTGTGCCAAAAACCCGGGTCGGTGAAGAAAATCGAGCCGTCTTTCAGCACGCACAGGTCGTTAGTGTTGTTGAGCTTTTTGCCGTTGTAGGAGTCGGCGAGGACCTCCACCTCGAACCTCTTTTCGTCGATCCGCGCTATCCGCCTATGCCCCTGCTGGCAGAATACGAGGTTTTCGTTCCCGTCGAGCGCGATGGCGTTGGGGCCGAAGTCTATCGCCTTGTCCATTTGCCCCTTTGCGCCCGTGTATCCGGCGGGGCGCATGAACACGGAAAACCCGTCCTTTTCCGTCCAGCGGCATATCATGTTTTTTGGCTGGTCCGAGAAAAACACTTCGCCGGTGGACGGGCGGTAAAGCGCGCCTTCGCCGAAGCCTATGTCGCGCTTCAAAACTTTTGCCAAATCCCCCTCGGTTCCGAGAATTTTCACGTCTTCGGGCGCGGGCGAGAAAACTTCGTCCGCGGGAGCGCAGCATACGGCTGCCGCCGCGCACAGAGATAATGCGAATTTCTTCATGCTTCCGCATTCTGTCCGATTTCCGGCGATTGTCAACAATTCCGCATTTCCCGCCGAAAAAACGCCGCGGAAAAAATTTCCAAAAAAAACGTGGAAAAATCTTTCGATTGGCTTTCTATATGGAATATGCAAAATCTGCCCGCGGCTTTCGGCGGCGGGCGCAAAACGCCATAAAAAGGAGTCCGCAATGGATTGCAAATCTGCGCTTGGAATCAATCCCCGCACGGGGGACAACGAAGTCGGGGGCAAGGCGCTCTTCGAATATGTGAACATGAGGCTCTCCGCGGCGGGGCTGCCGGTGTTCGGCGACGAGGGCGATTACCCGATTGTGGAGCTCGCAAAGCCGCTGCTCGAAAACTACCGCGAGTTTGCGATGCGCTCTTCTGAAAACTACTGTCCCGCCGACGGGCGCATAATGGACTTTATGAGGGAATACCTCTCCGACGTGTGCGACCCGCGCGAGGCGTTCCCGTCGATTCCGCACAAGACTTTTGTCCTCGACAGGTTCGGAACCGCGCGCACGCTTTCCCTCCCTCCGGACTGCGACAGGCACGAAAGCCCGTTCGTTTCCTCCTACCGCGTGCGGCAGGGCGTTTTGAACAATCCGCGCAGCGACAGGCGCACGACGGCGGGCGTATTCCACGTCGCCGAGGGCGGCCTTCCGGTTCCCGCCGACAAAAAGTCCGTGCCCAAGGCGGTTTTCAAAAATTTATGGGCGCGCGCGTTCGACGCGCCCGACGAGCTGCTCGAGCTCCCGTTCACATCCACCCAGAAACGCAAGGGCAAGGCGTGGGTTTCCCTCTACCTGCGCCCGACCGTGTGTCCGGCGGTTCCGAACGGCGAGGGCGAAAAGACTATGGAGATACGCTTTTTCGCCCCGGGGTCGCTCGTATGCAATCTCGATTTCGTCGAGAGCATTTTCGGCAACGCTGGCAATCCGTTCCTGCGGAAAAACGACGCGGCGATGAGCTTCGAATCCTGGACGGGGCACACGGGCTGCATAGTGCTCGCCCCGCATCTGGCGTCGCTCACAAAAAAGGAGCTCGGCCTGCCGAATGCGGCGGATGCCACCGACCGCCAAAAGCGCGACGGCATGTGCTGGACGGACGAGGGCGAGCTCTACAACGACGGCAAGCCCTTTAAAATCACGACGCGCGACGCCCGCGGCGTCATCGTGACGATAATAGCCGACAACTATTTCGGATACTCCAAAAAGGAGATCAAGACCCAGATAAGCTATTCCGCCAATCTCTACGGGCAGTGCGAGGAGGAGCACTCGGGCGGCGCGCTCGCGTTCTCGAGCCGCGACCTCGGCGAGGATTTCTATTCGACCTCCTACGCGCCGAACAATAAGAGCTCTTTTGCGCGGCTCGTCGAAATTCTCGGCGACGAAATAGAAGTCCATCCGGACGGATGGGCGCGGGACAAAAACTATCCCGACATAATTTATGTGGACGAAAAGGCGTACTACTCCCTCAAAACCCAGACGATAACCTGGCAAAAGGACGGGGAGGAAAAGTCCATAAGGCTGGTTCCCTACACGCCCTACATTTCGCCCGCGGGCTACAAGGTTGAAATGCAGCGCCCGCACGAAAGCCGCAGATGGAGGCTGGTCGGCACCACCGAGGAGGGCGTTTACTGCCACAAGCCCGCCACCGTTTCCGGAGGCGGCAAGAGCGAAATATCGAAGGACATTTCCGACGCCATAATCCACGGCCCGTCCATGATAGCCGACTTCAAGCGCGACATCGAACTGGTAGCCGAAATCATAAATAAAAATTACGGCAACAGGTACCGCGATCCCGATTCCCCCAACAACAAGGGGCCGCTGAGCCGCCCGATTCTCGACCCGCGCCGCACGATGGGCTCCGTCGTAAAGCTCCTTACCCCCTCCGACGAATACTCCGACGAGTACAACGAGTGGCTGGCGTCCATTCCGTTTTACATCAGGGAATTCGTGCTGACCGTGAAGCGCCATTACAGGCCGGAATGGGGAGGCAAGTGGCAGGACAAGTTCTCCGTTGACACCATCAACGGAACCGGCGGCAACACGCTGAAATACAAAAACGCCCCTGTGCTCACCTCCTACCTGCGAATAGGGTTCACCGAGGACGGCTCTTGGCGCACTTTCAGCCTGCGCAAGGATTTCGCGCCGTCAAAAAAGCTCCAGATGGAAGACGACATCACCACTTCCGTCGTCGTCCCCGAGTCGTCCGTCGAATTTCTGCCGGAAAACCTCGCGGGCAGGGACGCTTCCGTGAAGTTTACGAACAACTGCGAGTTTCGCCTCTTCCAGCGCCCCGACGAAGCTGTCGTGCGCGGATACGACAAGCGGGCGGAGTCTGACATGTCGCAAAAGGGAATGTTCATTTCGAATTACGAGCCGCTCGACAGGGCGCAGGTCAGGGAAATGGCGGACGACGTTTTGCGCTTCGACAAATTCACTGCGCCCATGCGCAGGAATTTGGAGGACTTCCTCTCCGAGAGCAAGCCCGAGTATGTGGTGTCTTCCGCCAATCCGCGCCTGATCGACGGCAAACCGAGCAAAAACGTGCGCTACCTGCAAAACCGCGACGACATCGTAAACCGCCGCAAGTATTACATAAGCGACACCGGCTCGCGGCTCGCGCGCGGAATATCGCCCGACAGGGCGGTTCCGCACCCCGTGGGAGCTGTGATTTCCGGCAGGCGCAACAATCCCGCTTCGGACGGCATACGCGCGCTTGCCGTGCACGGCCCCCTGCATTACCTCGAGCTTCCCGAACTCTTCATGGAGTACATCGCCTCGATGACAGGCAAGTCGCCCTCCACAGTCGGCGCGGGGCTCGAAGGGGCGATGACGAAGGGGCCGTTCAACGCCCTGTGCGCCGTCACCGACCTAAACGCGGCTCTCGTCTCGTTCGCGCTGACGCGCTACGACGGGTGGCTGAGCAGCGCGGGGTATCTGGGCGTGAAATATCGCGTGGACCACGACATAAGCCTGCTGATTCCCGAAATCTGGGCGAGGATGCGCAGCTATGAGCTCGACGTCAAGAACCTGATAAAGCAGGGAATGCTCGAGCGGTGCAAAGACTTCGAGCACGCCGGCAAAAAGGTTCTCGCCTCGCGTCTCGGCTGGCGCATCACGGAGGATTTTGTCATACGCTATTTCGGCAGAATTTTCTCCAATCCCGCGTCGATATTCACCGCCGACATGCTCCGCCCCGAATTGCAGGACATGGACGCTTTCGCGGACGGCATGGACAACATGGTCGGCGCCCACCGCCGGGCCGCCGAGACGTATTTCGAGGACGGCTCGATAGAGGGCGCGTGCCCGCCGCTCAAAGCCCTGCTTTACATAATGCGCGACGGCTCCTACGAAGGCAGGACGCTCGACGACCCTGATCTGCGCGCGATGTTCACCCGCGAGAGCATATTGAAGTCCGAATGGTATGCGGAACGCCTGATAACGCGCCAGCAGATAGAGCTCGCCTCCCTCCAAAACACAATCCGCAGGCTCTCCGCCCAGGAGCCTAAGACTGAGGATGCGGCGGCGAAAATCTCCGAGTTGCAGTCGAGGCTCAAGACGGTGAAGGGCCTCAACTACCTGAAATCCCTCGCCGGAACCATAGGCGCGGATCCGTTTATCGGAGGTTGACGGGCATCCGCTTGGGTCGGATTTCCTCCGCGCTTCCCTGCGGCGCGGATCTGGGAAACGGGCCGCAAAAGGGCAGATAAACTTCTCGCGGCGTTCGTTTGAGCCCCTTGCGAAAGCGCAGGGGCGCATTTATGCCGCCGCTCCGCATCCGGCGCGGTTTTCCGCGTCCGCATTTATAGAAAATAGTTGCGCTGCTTTTGGGAGATCGGGATTCCGACGCGCTCCATCACCGCCATCATGTCCTCCCACACGAGCCTCTTCATCGCGTTGCTGTTGCCGTATTGCAAGAGAAAGGACGGGTGGTATGTTATCATCAGGTCGGAGTCTCCGAATTTGCTCCATTTCCCGCGGATTGCTCCCATTCTGCGGTTGGGGTCTTCGCCGAGAAGCCCGTTTACGGCGGTCTTGCCGAGAGCCACCACGACTTGCGGCCTGACTATCGCAATTTGCGCCTCCAAATAGGGCAGGCAGTAGGCCATTTCCTCGCTCGTCGGGGGGCGGTTCCCGCGGGAAGTCGGCATCTCCGGGCGCCAGTTCATAATGTTGCCGATGTAGACTTCCTCCCTTTTGAGGCCCATCGCGGAGATGATTTTAGTGAGCAGCTGCCCGGCCCTCCCCACGAACGGGATTCCCTGCGTTTCCTCGTCGGCTCCGGGAGCCTCTCCGCAGAAAAATATTTTCGCCGACAGGTTGCCGATTCCAAACACGACTTTCTTGCCGGGCTTCACATGGGCGTTGCACACGGGGTCGGAGAGCACGATGTCGCGCAGGGCCTCCCACTTTTCGGCGGGGGAGCCGTCTGGGAGTTCGAAGGGTTTGGGGTCGGGGATTGTGCGGGTTTGGGGTCTGGATGCCACGATTCTCACCTGTTTTGGAGCGTATTCTTTTTTTGCCTCTATTTTCAAATCTTCCGCGCTCGCGAATTTCACCTCTTCCGGCTCGTCGCCGGAAGATATTTCGGAACGCCTTTCGGCGGCTAGCTCATCCGCCTGCATTCTGCGCAGAATCCTGACGGAGTCGTCGTCGAGCGGGACGCTGTCGCTGCCCTCTCCGAGCATGCGCCTGAGCTCGTCGGCGATTGTCTCGAGAAATTCCCTCATTTCAGTTTCCCGAAGATTCCAGAATGTCCGCGGCGGCGTCGATTATCGCGCCGATTTCGGCCAGCCTTCCCCTTCCGGAGGTTCCGCACGCAAGCGACCCCTCTTCGGGGCCAACGAATTTGACGCCGTCGCGCAGGAGTGTCTCGATATTTCTCTTTACCGACGGGTTTGCGTACATGGCGGAATTCATCGCCGGAGCTATGAGGACGGGGCAGGTCGCCGCGAGGTACAATGAGGACAGCAGGTCGGGCGCGAGCCCCTGCGCGAAGTTGCCTATCGCGTTGGCGGTCGCGGGGGCGACGAGCAGCAGGTCGGCGGATTCGGCGAGCGATATGTGCTCGGGCTTCCAGTCGGTTATTTCGTCCCACATGGACGAGTGGACTTTGTTGCGCGAGAGCGTCTGGAATATCCTCGGGCTGACGAGCTTTTTGGCGTTTTCGGTCATTACTGCCGACACGCCGGCGCCGAGGCGCGCGAGCGCCGATGCGAGCTCGGCAGCTTTGTATACCGCTATCGAGCTGCACACGCCCAGAACGATGTTCTTCCCGACCAGCGATTCCCTCTTCTTATTTTGCATAAAAAAAATTTTTACATTTGCCGCGCAAAGTGCAAGCTGTTTCGCATGTCGGGTTTCAGGGCGTATTGCGATTTTTCGGATTTCGGCGGCGGCGAAAATGTCGGCGCGGGCGACATTGTGCGCCTCGGTCAGGCGGAGAGCCGCCACCTCTGCGGCTCGCTTCGGGCGCGGGCGGGGGATTCTGCGGACGTTTTCGACTTGCGCGGCAACGCGTTCGCGTGCTCGATAGCGGAGGCGTCCCAAAAATCCGCCGCGCTCGAAGTCCGCGAAAGGCTCTTCCCGCCGGAGCCGTTCCCGAAAATATTTGTCGCCCAGTGCCTGCCCAAGTCCGCGGCGTTCGACGAGATAATCCGGCAGAGCGTGGAGCTCGGCGCCTCGGGCATATTTCCGTTGGCATCCGCGCGGACCGTCGTAAGGATAGATCCGGCGGACGCGGAAAAAAAAGCGCGCAAATGGGCGGAGAAATGCGCGGAGGCGGTAAAGCAGTCGGCTAACCTCTCCAGATTTGAAATATCCGCCCCCGCGCCTCTTTCGGACTTCCTCGCCTCGTCGGGCGGGTTCGACGCGAAGATTGTCGCGAGCCTCCGCGGAAACGCGAGGCCTATTTTGGAATTGATGGAGGGCGAATTGCCGTCCGGCGTCGGGAGGGCGTGCGTGCTGATAGGCCCGGAGGGGGATTTGACGGACGCGGAATACGGCGCCGCGGAGCGCGCGGGATTTCTGCCGGCATCGCTCGGGGGAAACGTAATGAAGTGCGACACGGCCGCCATGTGCGCCCTTGCGGTCGCAAAGGCATTTTTCGCGCGGAGGCAAGAAGTTCGCGCAAGATAGCGCAAGCGGCGTCAATCTGCCGGCGAGGCCGTTTAAGGAGGAGTCTGATATTCTGCCCCGCCGGCTTGTGCGCGCCTTTTAAGGCGCCGGAATTTCCGCGCGCGGGAGCCGCTTAAAAAAACTGCCGGCGGCGTATGGCGGAGGCGGAGTCCGCAAAGTTAGGCGGCTTTTTCGGCGGCAATGCTTCCGCCAAGCTCTTTCCGGACGCGGCCGAAAACGCGGTGTTGGCGCGCGGGCATAAGCCGCATTCCGCCGCGATTTAATCCCGCGGCCTCCTTCGCCGCTTTCGGGAGGGCTGAAGGGGGCAATTTAACGCCGCTTCCCGCGTTTTCCCCGCTCAAAGACGTTCAGGGCGTTTCGATAGGGGCGCTGAAACGCCGCAAGTTCCGCGAGTCCGCGATGGCTGCGCGGGAGCTTTCGCGGGCGCGGGATTTGGTCGGGCCGCGCAAATAGCCTCTACCACCTTATGTGCGACTCGGTGTCGTACAGCCCGAACGGATCCCCCGCGTAGGGGAAGTGCGGGTTGCCGTCCGGCGCGGCGTCGGGGTTTTCAAGCCTGTCGGCGAGCTGCGGGAAACGCTTTCCGCAACGGGCTTCGGCGAGGTTTTTCATTTGCAGGAGCCTGTTTTGGAGCGCGAGCGCGCTCCATACGTGCGACGAGTTTTTCCCGAGCTTTTTGCCGAGTTCCATCTCGTCTTTGAGCGGGTTTTTCGGGAAGTTGAGGAATACGACCTTTCCCGCGCCGACGCGCTTTTCGGCGGCGAAGGCGGGGGTTGTCAGCGGTATGAGCCCGCCGCCCTCGAGAGTCCGGACTTCCTGCGGGACGCGGAAGAAGGCGTCGCGCGGGGTCAGCGCGTCCCAGTATTTTTTGCCGGCCTTTTCGATTCCGAAAGAGGATATTTTTTGCGCCTGCCCGAGCGAGACGCCGAAGGCGGGCGTCTTTTCGTCGGGATTTTCTATGACCGCGTTCGCGCCCGCGGAGACCTCGGCGGCGAGGCGTTCCGGCGCCAAATCGCCGGCGTCAACGAATTTCGGCGGGGCGGATTTCGAGCGCATTTTCGACAGGGCCGACACCGCGGCGGACACGATGCGCCGCGCGGCGGGCTCGCTCCGCCTGCCGCTCGCCTCGAGCTGGCAAAAGGCGATTTCCCCCTTGCCCGAGGATATGAAAAACAGCGGCGAGTACGCGAGGTCCATTCCGCAGACGAGGGATATTTTATAGTCTCCGAGCTCCGGCCTCCGTATCGGATA
>CAJMOT010000060.1 GCA_905214995.1 uncultured bacterium
CGAGCCGCGCTCTATGCCGAAACCGTCGAGGCTCGCGACCGACAGCGCGTCCTGAACCTGCGCCGCGCCCCACTCGGGCTCGAAGCGGAAGTCGTGCAAGAGTGTGACCGTGCGCGTGTCGAGCACGCTCCTGAAAATCGCGTGCCACGGCGCGAGCTCCGGATCCGCCGCCCATTCGCGCGAGGCGTCCTCGGGCAGCAAAACCTCCTTGGCGTCGAACGCCGAAAGCGCCGGCAGGAAATCCTGGGGGGTGTCGAATTCCGCGCAATAGAATTCGCCGGCGCTCATTTCCATCCATGCGGCGTACAGCCTGCGGGAGCGGTCTATGTCGACGGCGAAAATGTAGTTGCCGCTGCGGCTGTCGAGCTGGGCGTCCTCCATCACCGTCCCGGGCGTGATTATCCGCGTGACCGACCTTTTTACGAGCTTTCCCGAAACGGGGGGCTCGTTCTGGTCGCAGATGGCGACCTTTTTGTTGCACGCCAAAATCTTCGGGAGATACTGGTCTATTACGTGGTACGGTATGCCCGCCATGGGGTAGTTCTGCCGCTTGGTAAGCGTAATCCCGAGCAGGCGCGAGCCCTCTACGGCGTCGTCGTAAAACATTTCGTAAAAATCCCCGAGCCTGAAAAGCAGGAGGGTGTCTTTCGGCAGCGAATTTTTCATGCTCCAATACTGCTCGAGCATGGGAGTGGTCTTTTCAGATTTTTTTTCCGATTTCGCCATTGAAGATTACATTTCCCGATTTCTTGCCAGTATGCCGATAAGATAAAAAAAGAATCGCCAAACATTCAACATTTTAATCTTATTGCCGACAGATATGCCCATATACGAATACAAATGCCAAAAGTGCTCGGCCGTGTTCGAGGCGCTCGTGCGCGGCCGAGAAAAGCCCGCCTGCCCCGAGTGCGGATCGGGGAGGCTGAAAAAGCTCGTGTCTTCCTTCGGCGTGGGCCGCGCCGCGAAAAATTCCCGCCCATCGTGCGGAGGAGAGCGGCGCGGGAGCTCGTGCTGCGGGGGATGCTCCTGCGGACACTGCGGCGGGTAAGATGGCGGGCGTCGGGCAGGCGGCTTTTCGTGCGGCTCTGGCCGCACTCGCGCTCTCGGGGTGCGCGGGAGGGGATTCTCCCGCCCCCCCGCAGGCGGCAACGCGCGCGCAAACGGGCGCGAAAACCTACACGCTCGCGCAAAAAAAGCTTCTGGAAATCGCCGCCGCCCAAAACGGGCTGCTCGACAAAATGAGGCGCGCCGAAAGGCCCTCGACCCTCGCCGCCTCCGACCTCATATCCGAAAAAAAGCGAGTGGACTCCCTGTGGAACGAATACTTCGCGGGAGAGAGCCGCGACGCCGAAAGCTACGCGATATACGGCAAATATCTGCGCGCGACCTCAAACCCAACCGCCGCCTACGCCGCGTTTTTGAAGGCGGACTCGCTCGACCCGTCGATGGCGTCCGTCAAGCACCAGCTCGCGGTGTACGAGGGCGAAAACGGCCAGTTCGCAAAGGCGTACGGTCACTTTTTGGATGCTCTGGAACTGGAGCCGGACAACGCCGTTTACCTGTCGCAGACTGCGAAATTCCTGATGATAGCGCGCGCCGAGCTCGCCGCGTCGGGAGGTTTCGACCCGGCTTCGCTCGACGCAAAAATGCTCGTCTGCTACCGCAGGTGGGCGGACGCCTCCGCGCCGAACTCCCGCGCGAGATGGGAGTGCGCAAAAGCCTTCTACCAAGTGTCGTCTCCGGACTGGGAGGAGGCGCTCGCGCGCTGGGAGGGCATACTTGAAAACGCCACGATAGGGCTCGAGCGGCAGACCGCGCTCGCCAACAAGGCGCGCGTTCTGATAGAGCTGCGCCGCGACGCCGAGGCGCGCGAAATTCTGGAGAAAATAGACAACCCGCACCTCGCCGGAGACAGGGAGGCGCTCCTCGGCATCATTGGCGCGGAATCCCCCGCGAAAGGCACAACAACCGAAGACAAAAGCGAATGAATCCGGATCTCTTAACGCAAATTAGGGAGGGCGGCATACTGTACGTCCTGCTTCTGATAGCCGTCACCATGCACGAATTCGGGCACGCGCTCTTCGCCGACAAACTCGGCGACCCGCTGCCGAGGCTGCAAGACCGCGTCACCGTAAACCCGCTCGCGCACATGGACGCCATGGGAACCGTCGTCCTGCCGATAATAACCATAGCCCTTTCCATCGGGACGGGATTCCCCATGGTGTTCGGTTGGGGCAAACCCGTCGAAATCTCCCTCTCAAACCCCAAGACGCGAAAGCGGGTGGACATAATATCCACGGCGGGCGGGGTGTCGATGAACCTCGCGGTCGCCCTCGCCTCGGCGGTTGCGCTTGCGGTATTCTTTGCGCTCGGCTGGGACGATTTGCGGGAAGTCGCGCTGCAATCCATATATATAAACTGCGTGCTGTTCGTCATCAACATGATCCCCATACCGCCGCTCGACGGAAGCAGGTTTTTGAAATACGCCGTCGATATGGGCGAGCAAACCTACGCCGCGATTTCGAGATACGGAATACTGATTCTTCTGCTTATCGTAAACATTCCGTTTACGGCGTCGATATTCATGTTCATAACAAGGGCGATAGCTGCGGTTTTCATATATATCGCCGCCGCCATAGCCCAAATAATAACCTGACAATGCCGATTTACAAATACATCACAATCGAGCCCGACGGCTCCGAGGGGGACGTGTTCGAAGTCGAACAGCCCGCCGGCTCCGACCCCATAAAAAAACACCCCGAAAACGGAAAGCCCGCCAAGAGGGTATTCGAGGCGCCGAACATCAACATAGAGTACACGCCCGGCAGGGAGAAATCCCTGAGCGACGCGGCGCGCATAAAAAAGGCGGGCTTTAAGATCCTGCAAAAGGACAAGCTTACGGGCAACTACCACGCGCTGTGACCTTCCGCCGGAAGCCCCCCGTTTTGCGCCGCGCAATCCGGCACGGAGGCATTCCGCTCCGCCGCGCTACGGCGCGCGCCAACGCCGAAAACCGAATTCGTCAGCCCGCCCGCTCGCTCCGGCGGCTTTCGATTATCGACGAAACGAGGGAGGCGAGGATAAAGGCCATTCCGATGCTCCCCGTGACGATTTCGGGGATTTCGAGGAAAGTCGCAAGCAGCATAATAGACGCGAGCGAGCCTATCGCCCAGTACGCCCCGTGGGTGAGGTACACGAGCTTTTCGAGCGTCTTTTTTTCCACGAGCATTATCGTGAGCGACCTCACGAAAAACGCGCCCACTGCAAGCCCTATCGTAATCACCACAACGTCTTTCGTCAGCGCGAAAGCGCCCAGAACCCCGTCGAGCGAAAACGAGGCGTCGATAAGCTCCAAATATATGAAAGCCGCCAGCCCGGCATGTTTCAGGGCGAAGGCGTTCTCCCGCTTGGCGAGCGACTCGAGCTTGGCGCTCGCCCCGTGGATTGCCAGGTGGGTGGCCACGCCGATTGCGCCCGCAATTATCGAGACAAAGCGCTGCCCGTCATCGAGCATCGGCTGTATCGCGAACAGGGCCGCGAGCGTAAACGCCGTCGGAGCGGCTTTGCTCCTTCCGATTTTAAGCAGTAATTTTTCGAGCGGAGAAAGCCAATGCAGGGTCTTTTCGCGGTCGAACATGAACTCGAAAAACAGCATCATCAAAAACGCCCCGCCGAAGGACGATATGCCGACGTGGGACTCGTGCAAAAGCTTGGCGTAGTCGTCGGGCTTTTCGAGCGTGAGCCGCAGAACCTCCATGCACGATATGTTCGAAAACGCCGCGACGATGACTATCGGGAACACGAACCTCATTCCGAAAACCGCTATCGCAATGCCCCACGTCAGAAAGCGCGCCCTCCACTTGCGCGACATTTTTTCGAGCTTCGTGGCGTTTATTACGGCGTTGTCAAACGACAGGCTGACTTCGAGCGCGGTGATCACGAGAGCCGTGAACACAAAGCCCCACCCGAGCCCCGCGCCGACGCACTCGCCGCGGTAGAAGGCGAGGCCGAGCCCCACTATCATTATGCCTATGGACCATTCAAAATATTTGAGCATGGGAAACCCTTAAAGTTTGCAAAATTCCGCATTAAGCCGCGCCGCCCTACTTGCGCTTTTCGGTGATCGGGAGCATCTGCCCCCTCCTGAAAAGCGTTATCTGCCCCGTGCTCGACGACACCACTATGGATATGCAGTCGGCCATGAGGGATATCGAATACGCCGCCGCGTGGCGCGCGCCTAGCCCGCCGGGCAGCTGGAGTTTGAAGTCGGGCGTGTGTATAAGCGCCCCCGCCGCCTCGAGCACGCCGGAGCCGTCGATGATGAACGCCCCGTCGATGAGCGAGTACTCCTTGACGGTCTCGTCCATGAACGGGTTAAGGACGTTCCTGTCCTCGGGCTTGTAGCCGTAGAACGGGTTTAGTATCAGCTGCTTCAAGTGCGGCTTCAGCTCATCGGAAGAGCCTATCACGAATATGCAGCCAACCGGCTTGCCCTCGCGCCCCTCTACGGAGAGCTCGGTTGCGATGTCGAGGACGCGCTCCAAAACCTCCGGCGTCACGCCCTCGGGAAGCATGTTTTTCTGCCCGATGAAAATGTTGGAAAACTCCTTTTCGATGTCGAGGATTACGATGGTGTCAATCTGGTTGCTCTCGCGCACTCCGCCGATGCAGCAGATTTTCTCCTTCGCCGTGAACGTCCCGCGCGTGAGCCCTATCATCACCGCGCTGCGCAGCTGCGAAAACCTCATGTCCGAAAACGACCTCACGCCTATGAACTCCCATTTGGAGGAGGGCAGCGCGGCCGGCGGCTTTTCGCCCACAAGCACCACTTTTGCGTCGCCGAAAGTGGCGGACAAATCGGGCATTTTCAGAAAGGAGTCGCCAAACAGGATTATCGCGGAGCATTTGGCCACTTTGAAGATTTTGAGGGCCGAGCGCATGACGATCTCGTTTATGCGCTCCTCCTTGCGGCGCGGCGCGTACGGCTCCGCAACGCCTTTCGAAACGGACTTGCCGGAGCCGCCGTTGAAGGCGCCCATCACGGCGTCGCGGAAAACGGCTATGTCGGGCGAGGATTTTATGCGCCCGCACACGTCGTCAGACGAAAATATTTTGGCGAGGTTCGAGAGGACGCTAAGATAATTGTCCACCTTCTCGTCGGAGAGCATCAGAAACAGTATGCGCGTCTGGCGGTAGTCCTCGAGGCCCTCGAAGTTTATCCCCGCCTCCGAGCACCTGCCGACTGCGAACACATACTTCTGCTTCAGCCCCACAACGCGCGTGTGCGGCATGCAGATGCCGTCGCCGAGATACGTGGATATCGACTTTTCGCGCTCTATTAGATTGGCGAGCACGTCCGCGCGGTCTGCGCCGCCGAGTATGGAATCGGGAATGCAGGCGAGCAGCTGCCCCACCGCCTCGGAGAAATCCGCGGCCGAAATGTCGACTATTCTCGATTTGGTGAGGTATCTTTTGAGATTCACGCTAATTGCTCTTCGGGATATTCCAGTTCAGGACGTCTTTTTTGACTTCGTAAAACACCCCCGCGGCGAGGACTGCCATAAAGAAAAGCGACGGCAGAAGTATTGGGAAATTGCGGGAAACAAAGTCTCCGTACGCGACGGCGAGGGGAATCAGAAACACAACCTCTATGTCGAATATCACAAAAAGCATCGCTACGACGTAAAACCTCGCGCCAAAGCGCGGATGCGGAGCCCCCTCGGGGACGACGCCGCATTCGTAGGCGGAATTTCCGGGCTTGTTGCGCTTGGCCCTCTGCCCGAAAATATGGCTTGCCGCGACAATCGCCGCCCCCATCGCGAGAGCCGTCAGAATCTGCACCAAAACCGGCATGTACGATGACAATTCCATAGTTTGTGAAATCTCTCATATTGAACTTTTCAATGCAACTTTTTTTTCTGCGCCCATCGACAAAATCCGTACAGATAAATTCCGCCGGGGACGCCCGTCTAAAACTGGAATGGCGGCAATGCGGGATATGGCGCCAGTCCGCCCCTGCGCCCCGCGCCAAATCAGAGGCGGGAGATTCTTTGAAGCGCCTTTTGGGCTTCTTCGTTGCCGGCTTTTGCCGCCTTGCGGATGAGCGACACGCCCTTTTCCGCATTTCTCTCTACGCCGAGGCCGTTGAAATAGCAGGCCCCGAGATTGCCGAGCGCCTGCGCGTCGCCCGCGGAGGCCGCCTTTTCGAGCCACTTGACGCCCTTCGGATAGTTTACGGCCACCCCCACTCCGTTGACATAGCAAGTTCCGAGGTTGCTCTGCGCGGAAACATTGCCCTGGAATGCGGCGCGCCTGTACCACTTGACGGCCTCAGCCTGGTTTTTCGGAACACCGTAGCCGTTGAAGTAGCAGTCCGCCAGATTGTTCTGGGCGTCCGGATAGCCGGCGGAAGCGGCGCGCTTGTACCAGTTAATGGCCATGGAATAGTTCTGCGAAACCCCTATGCCGTTGAAGTAGCAGGCGGCGAGATTGTTTTGCGCCTCGGGATTTCCGGACTTCGCGGCCATTTCCATAAACCTGAAACCCTCGCGCGCGTCGCGGGCGACGCCTATGCCCTGCAAGAGGGAGAGAGCGTAGGCGATTTGCGACGGCGGATAGCCGCGCTGCGCGCTCTCCCTGAAAAGCGACATTGCGCGGATTTCGTCGGGGTTGGAATCCAGGCCCTTGGCGAGAAGAAGCGCGAGGTTGTTCTGGGCTATCGCGCTGCCGGACTTTGCGCCGAGCTCCCAGTATTCGCGCGCGCGGGCGGGATTTTTCTCCATTCCCGCGCCCTCCAACGCCGCCCTGCCGAGCGACACGTATGCGCGCGCGACTCCGGCATTCGCCGCCTTTTTGAAGAGACCGACCGCTTTTTCGGGGTCTTTGCGGACGCCGTAGCCTTTGTAATAGCAGACGCCGAGGGCGTTTCCGGCGCGCGCGCACCCCGCGGCGGCGGCCTTTTCAAAATACTTGAATGCGGACTTCGGGGACTCCGGCATTCCCTCGGAATCGCGCATGCAGACTGCGAGCCCGAAGAGGCCGAGGGGATATTTGGAGAAGGCCGACATGGAAAAATACGCCGCGGCCAGATGGGGATCTTTTTCGCGCCCCGCGCCGACGAGGTTGGCGGCCCCAACGACGAACTGCGCGGAGGCGTCGCCGGCGTCTGCCGCCTTTTTGGCGGCGGCGTAGTCGGCGGCTGAGATGTCGGCGGGGGCGGCCCCATCCATCGCCGCCGCGAGATTTTCAGCCGATTTCGAGAAATCCGCGCCGGACGCCGGCCTCGCAAGGCAAAGCGCGAGCGCCGCGGCCGCCGCAAACGCCGGAACCGCGGAGCAAAATCCGAAAAACGCGCCTAAGATGCGCCCTGCCATAAACCTGGGTAAACGAGTTTTTCTGCGGCGCGCAAGCGCGCGCCAAACCCCGCCCGCCGCAGCCGCATTTTGAAATGAAACTACCGCCGAAGCGCGCGGAATACAAGAAAAAAACCGCCCCGCGCGAATGCTGCGGGGCGAAAGAGAGAGGGGTAAATCAGCCTTCGCAAACCGGCAGGCCGGAAAGCGCCATTGCGATTTCCTCCTCGGGATAGTCGTAATTTTTGAGCTTGCCCGCCAGATAATCGGTGTAGGCGGACATGTCGAGATGCCCGTGCCCCGAGAGGTTGAAGAGAATCGTCTTGGCTTCCCCCGTCTCCCTGCACGCGCGCGCCTCGTCCATGGCGGCGGTGATCGCGTGGGAGGATTCGGGCGCGGGGATTATGCCCTCGGCGCGGGCAAATGCGACGGCGTCGCGAAACACGTCCAGCTGCTGGACGGTGCGCGCGCGCATCAGACCGTGGGAAGCTACATTGCTTATCTGCGGAGCCATGCCGTGGTAGCGCAAGCCGCCCGCGTGCACCGCCGGAGGAATAAACGAACTGCCGAGCGTGTACATTTTAATGAGTGGCGTCTGCTTGGCGACGTCGCCGTAATCGTAGGCGTATCTGCCCTTCGTGAGGCTCGGGCACGCCGCGGGCTCGACGCCGAGAATGTCGACTTTCCTTCCGCCGCGCAGGAACTCTCCTATGAACGGGAACGCCATGCCCGCGAAGTTGGAGCCCCCGCCGCACGCTCCTATCACGATGTCGGGGTAGTCGCCCGCCATTTCCATCTGCTTCATCGCCTCCAAGCCTATGACGGTCTGGTGCAGAAGGACGTGGTTGAGAACGGAGCCGAGGCAGTACTTTGTGTCGGCGTTTTTGAGCGCCTCTTCGACGGCTTCGGAAATCGCTATCCCGAGGGAGCCGCGGCAGTCGGGGTCCTTCGCGAGAACCGCCCTGCCCGCCTCGGTGAAGGGGCTCGGAGAGGGAATGGTGCGCCCGCCGAATACCTCCATCATCGCCTTGCGGTACGGTTTCTGCTCAAACGAGCACCTCACCATGAACACGGTGCATTCGAGGCCGAAAATGTTGCACGCCTGCGAGAGCGCAGACCCCCACTGGCCCGCCCCCGTCTCGGTAGTCACCTTTTTGGTTCCGCACCTTTTGTTCTCGAACGCCTGCGCCATCGCGCTGTTGGTCTTGTGCGATCCCGAGGGGCTGACGCCCTCGTATTTGAAATAGATTTTCGCGGGGGTGCCGAGAGCCTTTTCGAGCCTGCGGGCGCGGTGGAGGGGCGACGGCCTCCACTGGCGCATGATTTCGCGGACGGGCTCGGGGATTTCGATGTAGCGTTCGCGCGACATCTCCTGCTCGATTAGGGTCTTCGCGAAGATCGCTTCGAGCTTCGCGGGCTCGAAAGGCTTGCCCGTGGATGGGTCGAGCGGCGGGGGCGTCGGGGTTTTAAGGTCGGCCTCAATGTTGTACCAATGGGTCGGGATTGACTCTTCGTCCAATATGTATTTTATCTGAGATGACATTTCGGTAAGGTTGCGAAAAAAATTTTAGTCCCCGAACGACACGCCGCCGCCCTGCGCGGGGCTTTTGGTCATGTCGAAAATTATCTTTTCGGGAACGCGGCTCTTTTCGGGGTCGGAAATTCTGAAAGCCGGAAAGGTGACAACCTGCGTATGGAGGGATTCGTCCTGCGGAATGGCGGTGATGACCGTCTTGCGGACGAAACACCCGTCTTCCGTAGTCTCGACGCCGACGCTCAGGGGGGCTTTGCCCATTTTGAGGCCGTCAACCACTATCGGCGCTCCGGCGGGCACGCTGCGGATTTCGATCTGGCGGCTGAACGCCTCCCTGTCTTTGGTTTCGCAGCCGCAAACAAGCAGGAGCGCCGCCGCAGCCGCTATTGGCGCAAAAAGTTTCATAGGATACCAGTTTCCGGCAAACGCGGCGTTTGGCAACAATTTTCGGGGTTAAACCTTGAAAAAGAAGAACGCGCCGAACACGAGCGTCGCCGCCGAAAGGGCGATCATGGTGGGCAGCATTGCGGCGGAGTCCCTCAGCCTGCGCTCGCCGCCCGCGCCTACGTCGATGCTCGCGCGCATCCACGAGAAGTAGTAGAAAATCGACACTGCGGACCCCGCGATCATGACGCCCATCAGGACGTACAGCTGCGCGTACCACGCGAGTATCAGAATCAGAAGCTTTCCGAAAAATCCGGCGGTAGGCGGAATCCCCGCCAGCGACGCGAGCGATATTATGAGGGTCGAGTCCGCCACGGGATTTTTGCGGATAAGCCCGCGGAAGTCGGAAAATTCGAGCGGGCTGTCGTCCTCTCCTTCAAACTGGTTTATGACAAAGAATATGCCGTAGTTGGCGAACATGTAAGCCGCGAGGTAAAAGTACAGGGAAATTTCAAAGAGCTCCGCGGACTTCGGATATTTTATGAGGGAAGCGAGCAGAACGAGCAGATACCCCGCGTTCGCGATTCCGGAAAAGCCCATGAGCCTCTTGGCGTTCGTCTGGGTGATTGCCCCGAGGTTGCCGACGGCAATGGTGAGCGCCGCTATCGCCGAAACCGCGAACGCCGCGCGGGAGGCTGCCGCCGGAACCGCGGAGAAGTCCACCGCAAGGCATATCTGCGCCAGAAACACTATTCCCGCCGCCTTGGAGCCAACCGCGAAAAACGCCGAAACGGGCGTCGGGGAGCCCTGGTACACGTCGGGCGACCAGAACTGGAACGGGAACGCCGCGAGCTTAAACAGAGCCGCGCACGCCACAAGCAGCATTCCAATGGCGAACTTTACGCTGCAAAAGCCGAGGGTGAAGTTTTCAAAATTCAAAAAGTCCACGCCGGACTCGAGCCCCGCGCCGTAGACGAAGGCGATGCCGAGCAGGAAGAGGCCGCCGCTGACGCCGCTTATCACGAGATACTTTGCGGCTCCCTCGAGGCTCGAGGCCCTCGACCTGCTCCACGCCGCCATTACGTACAGGCAGACCGTGGCGCATTCGAGGGCGACAAAGGAGAGCATAAGGTTGCGGGAGCGCGCGAAAATCGAGAGCGCCGCCGCGCAAATCATCAGAACCGCGAGAAACTCGCACCTGCGCGCCCCGCCCTTGGCGAAGTACCCGAAGCCCAGCAGCGCAGAAAGCAGCGCGCACGCCGTTATGAAAACCCCGAATCCGCCGCGCCCACCGAGCGTTCCGCCGAACGACAGCTCCGGAACGGGCGCGAGCAGGTCAAGCGTTATGGCGGCTATCATCGCGGCGACCGCAAACGCGCATATCGCCGCCCCCCTCTTCGGGAAAAGCGCCTCGAAGAGCACGGCGAGAACCGCCCCGCAAAAGAGCGCGGCTTCAGCCGAAACAGCCGACCATTCGAAAGATGTGATGTTTTCCATAAAATCCTACTTTGTTTGGGCGTAAGCCGCCACATTCGAGAGGCACGAATCCAGACCCGTCGTCACGGTCCTCGGGAAGAACCCCACGGCGAGCAAAGCGGCCACGAGTATCGCCGCCGGTATCTTTTCCCGCAAAGTCATGTCAGCAATGGAGCCGAACCTTCCGGCGATCTCCGCGGAGGGCTCGCCCATGAACACGTTTGCCACCGCCCTGAGCGCGTACACGGCGGAAATTATTATGCCGGTGGCCGCCGCCGCGCATACGGCGGGCGAGAAATTCCAGAGGCTCGTCAGCACGCAAAGCTCGCCCCAGAAGTTCGCGAACCCGGGCAGCCCGACGCTCGCGAAAGACCCCGCGACGAAAAACGCCCCCAGAACCGGCGCGCGGCGGTAAAGCCCGCCCATCTTTGACATCTCCCATTCGCCGGTGCGGTTTACTATAATGGTCGAGAGCATCAGCATGAGCGCCACGCTCGCGCCGTGCCCGAACATCATCAGAACAGTTCCGCCCGCGCCGAGCACGCTCATCGACGCCAGCCCGAGAAAGCATATCCCCATGTGCGCCACGCTCGAGTACGCAACCATCATTTTGAGGTCGCGCTGCGCCATCGTGACGAAGCCGATGAAGACAATGTTGAACAGCGCGAGAACCGCTATCGTCCACGCCCATTCCCGCGCGCCGGCGGCGAGCAGCGGATATGCCGCCTGTATCAGCACGTAGAGGCCGAACTTTTTAAGCACCCCAGCGTGGAGCATCGCAAACGCGGTCGGCGCCGAGGCGTACGCGCGCGGCGCCCATGAGTACAGGGGAAACAGGGATACGAGCGTCCCGAGCCCGAAGAGCAGCAGGGCGAATACCGCCGACTGCCATCCGGCCGAGAGGGGGTTCGCCGCCGCCGCGAGCGCGATGTCCTGCAAGCCGAAGCCGCCGGCGTTGCTCTGCGCGTATAGCGCGATTATGCCCGCAAGCGAAACGAGCGCGCCGAGCGTGAGATAGACCGCCATCTGCATCGCGGCCATTCTGCGCCCCGCCCCGCCCCAGACGTTCATCGCAATAAAAGTCGGCACGAGCGCGAATTCGTGAAAGGCGTACATCCACAGCAGGTTGACGCTCGCGAACGCTCCGGCGAGCCCGCCGAGCATTACGGAAAGCAGCATGAAATAGAGCTTGGCGTTGCGCATTTCGGAGCACGCCGCCTGCCAGACCGCCGCAAAGCCCACTATGCCCGCGAGCGCGAAAATCGGCGCGGACACCCCGTTGAGGGCGAACTGCGGGAGGGCGACGCCCGCGAGCGTCAAATCGGACGAGAACGCGAACGAGCCGTCGGCGGGCATCGCGCGCCACAGGGCGATTCCG
>CAJMOT010000061.1 GCA_905214995.1 uncultured bacterium
GCTGATCCGCGCGATGCGCGGAGGGGTAATGCAGCGCTTGGCGCTGCTGCCAGGTAAGGGGAATATTCTCTCACGTGAGAGAATATCCCCCTTTGTTCGCACCCCTGCGGCACGCAGAGACTAAGGTGCAGCGCTGCGCGCTGCTTACTTTTTGTTAGGATTATAATAATCCGTCTCCTCCGGCAGGACGATCGGCAGCCCGTTCTGATACACCGGAAGCGTCTGGAACTTGAATCTCGACACCTTGTGCTTGCGGTCGATCTGCTCCTTGATGGCGGGGTCGACCTCGCCCTTACGGATGTACTCGTTCACCGCGTGGTAGGTAAAGCCGAGGTTGTCCTCGTCCGTCTTGCCGGTCAGGCCGTCGGACGGCGGCTTGATGAGGAAGCGCTCGGGAAGGCCCAGCTCCGCGCCCAGCGCAATGACCTCCTCGGTCGTGTACATGCCCAGCGGCGAGAAAGCGCCCGCGCTGTCGCCGTAGATCGTGCAGTAGCCGACCCAGTCCTCGGAAAGGTTGGAGGTGTTGACCACGATGCCCGCGTCCATGCTCTGGGCGATGGCGTACAGCGTCGCCATGCGGATGCGGGACGGCAGGTTCACCTTCGTCTGGCGGCTCGCGTCGATGCCCACGCGCGCCATCTCGTCGAGAGACGGGGTTATCAGGCCGCTCAGCCCTACCACCGCGGCGCCGCGCGCGGCCTCGACTATGCGCTCAGGCTCGACCATCACCCCGAGATCCTCCACGCGGAAGCCGTTGCAGGAAAGCACCACGGCAACGATGTTTTTGCCGATGTCGTGAACGTCTCCCTTGACGGTGGCCAGAACAACTTTCGGGCCCGTCGCCGACGCCCCTTTGGGCATGTAGGGCTCGAGGGCGGCGACAGCGCGCTTCATCACGCGCGCGCTCTTGACGACCTGCGGCAGGAACATTTTGCCCGCCCCGAATAGCTCGCCTACCCTGCGCATGGCGGACATCAGCGGCTTTTCAATCACCGCGAGCGCGTCTTTGAGCTCGCCGTAAAAGTGCATTGCAACCTCCTCCGCCCTGTCCTCCTCGCCTTTGAGGAATATGCGCAGCAGCCTGTCGTCCCAGGAGAGCGAATCCCAGTCGGAATGCTCCCGCCTGCTTCCGGCGGCGTCCTTTTTGTAGTCGCCCGCGATTTCCAGAAGCCTCTCCGTAGCCCCGGGGTCGGAATTTAAAATCACGTCCTCGACGGCGCGGCGCAGGCGGGGATCGATGTCGTCGTATGGCGCGAGCATTCCGGCGTTGACTATCCCCATGTCAAGGCCCGCCGCGCGCGCGTGGTAGAGGAAAACGCTGTGCATAGCCTCCCTTACGGCATTGTTGCCGCGCAGCGCAAAGCTTATGTTGCTGACCCCCGCGCTCGTCCGCGCGAGCGGGCAAGAAGCCTTTATGCGGCGGACGGCCTCTATAAAGTCCGCCCCGTAGGAGTTGTGCTCGGGCATTCCCGTAGCCACGGTCAGGACGTTGGCGTCGAAAATTATGTCCTCCGGGTTGAAATCCGCCTTTTCGACGAGCAGGCGATACGCCCTTTGGCATATCCCGACGCGCCTTTCCAGCGTCGTTGCCTGCCCCCGCTCGTCGAATGCCATTACGACCGCAGCCGCGCCGAACTTGCGGATTTCCGCCGCATGCGCCAAAAACTCCCCCTCGCCGGCTTTCAGGCTTATGGAGTTCACGACGGGCTTTCCCTGCACGCATTTGAGGCCCGCAACTATCGTGTTCCAGTCGGACGAGTCTATCATCGTACCCACCCGCGCGATTTCTGGCTCCGAGCCTATGAGATTGAGAAAACGCCTCATGCACGCCGCGGAATCGAGCATTCCCTCGTCGAAGTTCACGTCTATCAGATTCGCGCCGTTTTCCACCTGCCCGCGCGCGACGGCGAGGGCGTCGGAAAACCTGCCCTCCTTTATCATCTTGCGGAAGGCGAGAGAGCCCATGACGTTCGTGCGCTCGCCCACGAAGGCGAAGGGTGCGCCGCGCTCGGGCATGGCGAAGGGCTCGAGCCCCGCCAAAACCAAATCGCGAGAGCGAGGGCGCGGCTTGCGCGGGGCGAATTTGCCGCACTCGCGTACTATCGCCTCTATGTGCGCGGGAGTCGTGCCGCAGCACCCGCCGAATACGTTCACCAGCCCTTCGCGCGCATAGGCGGCAAGCTTCGAGGCGGTATCCTCGGGGGACTCGTCGTACCCCGATTCCGAAAACGGGTTCGGAAGCCCCGCGTTGGGGTAACAGTGCGTGAAGCACTCCGCAATCCTGTCGAACTCCTCGACATACGGGCGCATCTTGTCCGCGCCGAGCGCGCAGTTGAGCCCCACAAAGAGGGGGTCGGCGTGGCGCACTGAGGCGTAAAACGCGGCTATCGTCTGGCCGCTCAGAATCCTCCCCGAGGCGTCGGAAACCGTCATGCTGATTCCGACGGGCGGGCGCTCGCCCCACTTTTCGCAGAGCGTCAGATACGCGTATATTGCGGCCTTGACATTGAGCGTGTCGAAAGAGGTCTCTATCAGAAAGAGGTCGGCGCCCGCATCGTGCAAAGCTTCCATCTGCGGAGCGTAAGCCGCCGCGAGCGAGTCGAAATCCACGGCGCGCGCGGCGGGGTCCTCTACGTCGGAGGATATGCTCGCGGACTTGTTCATCGGCCCTATCGAGCCCGCGACAAACAGCGGCTTGCCCCCGAATTTTGCGGAAGCCCTGCCGGCTTCCTCCCGCGCGATTTCTACGGCGCGGGCGTTCATGCGGCGCACGAGCTCCTCGCCGTTCCCGTATTCGGACTGCACCAAAAGGTTCGCTCCGAAAGTTCCGGTAGTCACTATGTCGGCGCCCGCCTCGTAGTATGCGCGGTTGATTTTCGCGATTACGTCGGGGCGCGTGAGGTTCAGTATGTCGTTGTTCCCCAGCTGCGGCAGGGCGTTTGATTCGAGCTCCGGAAGGCCGCGGCGGAATTCGGATTCCGCGAGCTTCTCGCGCTGGATGAGCGTGCCCATCGCGCCGTCGAGAAACGCCGTCCTCTCTTCAAGGAGCTTTTTAAGTTTCAGTCCGCTTTTGGACAAAGGCAGTTTAGGCATTGCAAAAGTCTACTTTTCCATTTCGGATTTCATGTGCGCGATCAGCCTGTCGTTAAAGGCCTTTGCGCCGTCGTGCCCCATCTGGCGCAGCGCCTGAACCATCGCGGCGACCTCCACGAGGCGCGCCATGTCGCGCCCGGGGCGCACGGGTATTATAAAGTGGGGAATCTGCACCCCGAGCACGTCGAAATAATTTTTGTCGAGCCCCGTCCTGTCCTCGACAACCCCCGGCTGCCATTCGACGAACGTGACTATCATGTCTATGGACTTTTCGAGCCTGACGCAGCGTATGCCGAAGAGCTCGGCGACGTTTATTATGCCGATTCCGCGGCACTCCATGTATCCGCGGTTGAGCTCGTTGCCCTTGCCGAGGACTATTTCGTCGCTGATTCTCTGGCAGTAAACGAGGTCGTCGGCGACGAGCGAATGCCCGTGATCTATGAGCGCGAGCGCGCACTCGCTCTTGCCGATTCCGCTGTCGCCGCGTATGAGGGTGCCGATTCCCTTGATGTCAAGCAGCGTGCCGTGCAGCGACATCCTCGGCGCAAACATTCTGTCGAGCCGCACGAGGACTTCCGCCGAAAACTCCTTGGACTTCATGCGCGTGCGCATGAGCGGTATCCTGTGGCGGCGCACGGCGTCGAGCATGGGCTTGGTGGGCGCGAGGTTGCGCGAAATCACTATGCACGGAATTTCGTGGGCGATCATTTCCTCCATCACGGCGGACTGGCGGTCGTCGGGCAAATCGCGCATATACGCCATTTCTCCCGCGCCGAAGAGCTGGATGCGGCTGGACGCGAAATTCTTGTAATAGCCGGTGATGGCGAGGGCCGGGCGGTTGATGGTGGGCTCCAGTATCATCCTGTCGAAGCCGTCGGAGCCGGAAATGAGCTCGAGGTCGATAGAATCCCTGAAGAAGTCGAAAAACTTTCTGACGGAGATTTCCTCCACCACTTTTATGCTGTTGCCTCGAATGGACATTTTGGCGTTCTCCTGCGGGCGGGCTACATTGAAAAGTTTTCGCCCAGATAAAATTTGCGGCTCTGCTCGTCGTTCACGAGGAAATCGCTCGTGCCCTCGCAGAGCACCTTGCCGTCGTGTATCAGATAGGCGCGATCCACTATGCTCAGGGTTTCGCGCACGTTGTGGTCGGTTATCAAGACGCCGATATTCTTGGATTTCAACCCCCTGATGATGTCCTGCACCTCCGCGACGCTTATGGGGTCCACGCCGCTAAACGGCTCGTCCATCAGCAGGAACTTCGGGCGCGCGGTGAGAGCGCGGGTAATTTCGAGCCTCCTGCGCTCGCCTCCCGAGAGGGTGAAAGCCGGCTGGTCGGCAAGGCGGCTGAGGTTGAGCTCCTCGAGCATCGACTGCACGAAATCTTTGAGTTCGCCCTTCGGTATCGGGAGGTATTCGGCGACCGCAAGTATATTCTGGCGCACGGTGAGCTTCCTGAAAACCGACGCCTCCTGCGGCAGATAGCCTATTCCCATGCGGGCGCGCTTGTACATAGGAACCTCCGTAATATCCGCGCCGTCGAGAAACACCTTACCCTCCGTGGCGGGCACGAGGCCCACAATCATGTAAAAGCTCGTCGTCTTTCCGGCGCCGTTGGGCCCCAGCAGCCCCACGATTTCGCCCGCGCGCAGCTCCATGTTCACGCCCTTTACGACCCGCCGCCTGCCGTACTGCTTTACGAGGTTTTGCGTCTTTATGAACGATGTGCCGTCCTGAAATTCCATAATAAAAAAACAATATCAATTACCCGCCCCCTGCAACAAAAAAGAAGCGCGCGCCGCCGTCTGCGGCGGAACGGGAGCGCGGAACTACCGGACATGCGAATTTTCCGGAGCCCCGCGCGCGGTATAGTAGATTCCGCAAATCCATATGAAGTACGCCGCGGGCGTCATTATCAAAAACGCGAGAATGGACGAAAAGAAAAACGCCGCGGCCTCCCCCCACCTCTTCTGCAAAAAGAGGCCGAATCCCGGAATTATTACCGAGGCGGCGATGTCTATTGCGATATTTGCGTATTTTTTCATTCGGGGAAGCGGAAGGCAAAAGCGGACGGAAAGCCGCAAAACGCGCAGGAGAAAGGAAAGCGGCGCGGCTCCGAAAAATCCAAAGGCGCGGCGGATTCCGGTGAAAGCGAGAGGCGAAGCGGGCTCAGCAAAGGGTTTTGCCGCGCACCGCACGGAAAGCACTCCGCGCATACGCGCGGACTCCCGCCCCGCAAAAGGAACGCCGCCCGCATCGCGTCCGCCCGAGACGCCGAAAGCCCGCGACGCGGGCTTTCGGAGGGCGGGAAAGGAATCACTTCGCCGCGGGAGCCGTGGCGTTGACCGCCTTTATCACGTCCTGCGTGATGTCGACTTCGGGCTTGGAGAAATAGCAGACGCTCTTTTCTACGATGAAGTCGGCGTTCTTTTCCTTCGCGACGGTCTTTATGATTTCCGAAATTTCCTGCATGTGGACTTTGCGGATTCCGGCGGCGTTTTCCTGAAGCTTCTGGGCGGTGGAGCGGCGCATGTTCTCCATGTTCTGCTCGATCTGGCGGATCTGGACGATAAGCGGCTGGGCTTCGGTTTCGACTATCTTGCGCTTGGCGTCCTCCGCGAGCGCGGGATTCTGCGCCTTCGTCTGGATGTCCTGAATTTTCTTCATCAAATCCTGGCGCTCCTTGTTCATCTTTTCGAGCTCGGCGTTCGTCGCGTCTACTGAAGTCTTTATCTGCGCGGCGGCCTCCTTTGCCTTATAATAGTTGGAATACACCTCGCTCATATTAACGACGTAAATGTTTGTCGCGGCGTGGAGCATTGTTGCGGCGAATATGCCGGCGAGAATTATCGATACTTTTTTCATGTCCTTAGTTATTTTATCTATTAGTCGAAAATTCGGAAAAAATGTTCAGGCAAATTTCCGGTTTTTTAAAATACGGTTCCGAAGGAAAAGTTGAACTGCATTCCGTCGTCGTTGTGGTCGCCGGCTTTGAGGGGGAAGCCGAGGTCGATTCTCATGGGAGCCCCCATGAGCAGGACGCGAAAGCCGACGCCGAAGTCGGAGCAATAGTCTGAAGGGTCCCAATCCCACGAGTCGCTGTTGACGAAACCTATATCGTAGAACACCGCGAACCTCACGGGGCTGAACAGCTCTATGGAATATTCCGCCGACGCGAACGCGAAAGTATTGCCGCCGAGCGGCTCTTCCGTCGTCGGGTCGAGCTTGCCGACTTTCCTGTACTTGAAGCCGCGCATATTGTAGCCGCCGCCGAGGAAGAACCTCTCGAAGTACGGAACCTCCTTGCCGCCGTACCCCTGCACCGACCCCGTCCTGCCGACGATGGAAAACACCTGCTTGCCGAAGTCGAAAGTGGGAATCCACCAGCCCGCGCGCGCCTCTATGCGGTAAAGGTTTGTCTGCCCCATTAGCGGGCCTCCGGCTATGTCCTGGATGAGCTCGAGCCTCGTGCCGCGCGTGGGAACCATGTAGCTGTCGCGGGTGTCGCGCAGGAATGAGAGGCTGACCTGCGATATGGAGCGCGTGCCGATGTCGCTTTCGGGTATGACATTGCCGCGGATTCTCCGGTCTACATTGTAAATGTCCACGAGCTCGAGCTTGTATGCGAGCCTCGCCTCGATCTGCTCGTATATGCGCTTGCGCAGGAAGTTGGTGACGCCGAGGCGCATTTCGGAATAGTAGTCCGAATAGTAGTCCGAATCGGTGCGGTACAAGTCTATGCCGTAGGCGAGCTCGCGGTTGAAAACCCACGGCTCTTCAAAACTTATTATTATCTGGTTGGACTCCAAGCCTATCGTGCCGCGGATTCGGAACTTCTGGCCCGCGCCCTGGAAGTAGCTCTTGTAGTTGGAGTAATCGAAATTGCCCTGCGTTATTTCGACGGTGGCCACGAGGCTCTCGACGGTGCTGAAACCCGCGCCGAAAGTGAGGTTGCCGGTGCGCCCCTCCTTGACCGCGATTTTCAGGTTTTTGCGCTGGGGGATATTTGTCTCCTCGGGTGACAGAGTGACCTCGTCGAAGAAGCGGGTCTCTTTGAGGCGGTTTTCGGAAATTTTCATCCTGTGAAGGTCGAATACCTCGCCGGGCTCGAGGGCGAGCTCCCGGATTATGACTTCGCTCTTGGTCTTGCTGTTGCCCTGAATGTTTATGGATTCGAGGTAGAACATCTTGCTCTCGATGACGTCGATTACGATGTCGATGTCGCCGGTCTTGACGTTCGGGCGGCGCAAAACCCTAACTATGGTGTCAACATACCCGTACTGCCCGTAATACTCGCGTATCTGCTCTATGAGCTTGTCCACCTGCGATGGCGAAAACACGTTGCCCTCCGTGAGGTCGAAATAGTCCACGAACTTCATCAGCTCCTCGTCGGAAAAGCCCTTTATCGTATTGCCCTTGAACGAAACCTTGCCGACTTTGTACTGGTGGTTTGGCACGATGTCTATCACGATGTCCATGTCGCCCGGGGAATCGGCGTCGGGGAACTCAAATTTTATTTTGGAATCGTCTATCTCGACGTCGAGGTACCCGTGGTCGCGGTAGAATTTGCGCAGCTTTTCTATATCCGCCTGAAATTCGTCCTCCTTGAACCTGCCGTTGTCGGTGAGATGCGATATTATCGGAATCCACGTGTCGGTCTTCATCTCCGAGAGCAAATCTACGGAGTCGAAATCCTTGGAGTCCTCGCCGAAGAGAAAGCGGCCTATCTTCCCCCAGAAGCCGTACTGCTTTTCTACGCGCGGGTCGCCCTTGAAAATTATATTCTGGATTTCTATGTCGCCGCCCTCGTCGATTTCAAAAATCACGGCGCCCGCGCCCTCCTCCTCGTTGCGCTCGATGGAATAGGAGACTTTCGCGAGCGAATAGCCCTTCTTCTGGTAATAGGCCTTGATTTTGTCGGCGTCGCGCTTGACGCCGACTTCGCTTAACGGCGAGCCCGCGTAGGTGTCTATTTCCTTTTGAAGCCTCGCGCCCGAAAAGGTGTTGTTCCCGCTGAACGCCACCTGCGAAACCCTGTATTTGGGGATTACGGTAAAGTCTATGTCGAGGTTGCCGGCGGAATCGACGCTCCTCTTCGCGTCCACGAAATCGTAGAGGCCGGTGGAGTATATCGAGCGTATGGATTGGTCGAGGGCGCGCTGGTCGAATTTCATGCCCTTGCGCAGGCGGATGTGGGCGTATACCGCCTCCTTGGAGACGCTCTGCTTGCCCTCGACATTGACGTTAACGTTGTTTACGGTGCGCTGCTCGTCCGGAATGCCGCCTGCGGCGCCGAAGCCGGCAAACGCGCCCTGCTGCGCGCAAACCGAGGCGGCGGAGGCCGCCAAAATCGCCGCGATCCCCGCCCATACGCGGCGCGCCGCACGAGCGCGGCTCCCCGCGAAAGCGTAAAATCTTCTAAATATTGACATCGTCTCTGAGGGAATAGTTCTCGTAGCGGGTGTAGTTTCTGTTGAAAAGCAATGTCGCGACCCCCGTGGGGCCGTTTCGCTGCTTTGCCAGCTCCGCCCGAATCAGCCATTGCGAGTTTGAAGTGGCTTCGTCATCACTGGCAGATTTTCTCTGCCTACTCAATAGTAAAATGGCGTCGGCGTCCTGCTCTATGGAGCCGGATTCGCGAAGGTCGCTCGCGCGCGGGGCGCGGGTCTCCTTTTCGGAGTCGCGGTTGAGCTGCGCGAGAACTATCACCGGCGCGCGGAGCTCCTTCGACATCGCCTTCATTCCGCGCGAAATTTCCGCCACCTCCTGCTCCCTCGGGAGGTTCGGATCGCTGCCGCGCAAGAGCTGGAGATAGTCCACCACAACGAGCCCGAGCTTTCCGCCGAGCTGCTGGTTGAGGCGGCGGGCCTTGGCGCGCATTTCGAGAATGGATATGCCGGCGGTGTCGTCTATCCAGAGCGGGGCGTTTTTGAGCTCCTTTGCAGTGGCGTTGATGTCGGCGATGGACTCCTTTTTGAGCATTCCGCGGCTGAGGGCGTGCTGGTCTATGCGCGCGCGGGAGGCTATTATGCGTTGGTGGAGCTGTTCGGCGAGCATCTCGAGGGAAAATATGAGAGTCGGCACGGGGTTGGCGGCAAACAGGGCGCGCTCGGCGATATTCAGGGCGATTGAGGTTTTGCCCGTGCCGGGGCGCCCCGCTATGACTATCATTTCGTTCGGGTGCAAGCCGCCCATGAGCTCGTCGAGCTGCGTGAAGCCCGTGGGCACGCCCACCATCTGCCCCTTGTTTTTTATGAGGGAGTTTATGCGCGCGACGGCGGCGTCGACCTGGTCGGGCTCGTCGGCCTTCCGCACGGTGTCCCCCACCCTGTCCTGCGATATGCCGAGGATTTTTTCCTCAACCCCCTCTATGAAATAGTCTATGCCGCCCTCGTTCTGGTACGCGCCCTCAATGGCGTCGTAGCACGCGCGGATAAGGGTGCGCAAAAAGTATTTTTCGCGGATGATGCCCAACCACTCCTGAAAATGGGCGGGGGTCTCTATTCGGCCTGCGATTCTGCTGATCTCCACGATTCCGCCGACGTCGGAGAGCGCGTTGCGGGAGTTCAGGTACTCTGCGAGCACGATTTCGTCGATTTCGCGCTTTTGATTGTAGAGCGCCAACATCGCCGAATACATGATGCGGTGGGCCGGCTTGAAAAAGTAGTCCTCGCGGATTTTGGAGGATATGCAGGCGGTTATGACGTCGCTCGAAGTGTCGCGCAGGACGCTCGCGAGAACGCCCTCCTCGGCGTCGGTATTGTGCGGCAGATCCCGCCCGAAAACGGCGCCCTCGTCGGATTGAAAAGCCGCGGCGCCGGCTTTGCGGCGACCCGCGGTTTTCTTTGGAACAAATCTTTCCTCCATCGGAGTCCGATACGGAAAAGATTACTTTTTGTCTTCTTCGGCGGGGGAATCCTCTATCGGATTTTCCGAAACGACTTCAAACTCAAAATCGACTTTGACGTCGTGGTGGAGCTTTATCTGGGCGGTGTGCCTGCCGAGCTCCTTGACGGGGGCTGCGAGGTGTATCGCCTTCTTGGGCAGCTCCACTCCGCCCTCGGCGATCTTGGCGAGCAGGTCGGCGGCCGTGACGGAGCCGAAGAGCTTGCCGCCCTCGCCGGTCTTTACCGCGAACGCGATGGACATGTCCGCCAAAACCTTGGCGAGGGACTGGGCGTTTTCGAGTTCCCTGGCCTCGCGGAGCTCGCGGGCCTTTATAAGGGCTTCAATCTGCTTTTTGTTGGCCTTGTTTACTGGTATCGCAATCTTCTTGGGGAAGAGATAATTGCGGGCGTATCCCGCCTTGACGGCGACCTGTTCGCCTTCGCCGCCCAGATTTTCCACGGGCTTTACTATTAATACTTTGGTTGTAGCCATGATTATGTGTTGTTTTGAATTGCAAGAGGGTTGTTTCGGCGAAAGAATCAGAACGGAACGTCGTCGTCTTCGAGATCTTCGCTGCGTTGCTGGGGCTGGCGTCTCGGCTGGCGCGGGGCCGGAGAGGAGGACGAATAGTCGCCGCCGTCGTACCCGCCGCCGCCGTATCCGCCGCCCTGCTGGTCGCGGGAGCCGACGAACTCGAAGCGTTCGAGGACCACGAGAAGCTTGGTGCGCTTCTGGCCGGTCTGCTTGTCTTCCCACGAATCCTGGCGGAGCCTTCCCTCGATGAGAATCGGCCTGCCCTTGGAGAAGAACTTTGCAATATTTTCCGCCGTTCTGCCGAAGGAATCCACTTCAACAAAACAAGTTTCGTCGCGGGTCGAGCCGTCCTGCGAATTGTAGGAACGGTTCACGGCAATGGAGAAACGGCACACGCTCGTACCGCTCTGAGTCTGCCTCAGCTCGGGGTCGCGGGTGAAGTTCCCCATCAGGATGACTTTGTTGAAAGAGGACATCGCTCCGGGAAATTGAGAGTTACTGCGCGAGGACGAGTATGCGGTCCACCGTCTTGTCTAGGCGGAACTTTTCCTTTATGAGGGCGTTCGAGGAGGAATCCCCCTCGTAGTTTACGTCCACGTAGATGCCCGCCGGAAAATTGCGGTCCGTGACGCGGGCGAAAGCCTTCTGGCCGAGATTCTCAACCGATTCGATTTTGCAGCCGCAGGATTCCACCACTGACTTTATCTTTTCGATAAGGGTTTCGACGGGCTCGGTATAGCCTCTCGTATCGAGAATGAACGTTGCTTTGTACTTCTTGGTATTCATATTTTATGTTTGTTTAAATTGTTTTGAAATCGGATTAACCGCCCGGCAAAGCGAAAATCCGATATGCGCTCCGCATGTCAAGAATCCGGATTTGCGGCGGCGGTCCCCGCTTCGCCGCGGTGTTCCGCCCTGCAGTTTATTTCGTTTTGGGCGGCTTCCAGCCCTTTGGAAAGGAGCAGCGAAAAGCATTCGCGTACCGGAAGGGCCGATATCGCCGCAAGGTCGGCCTCGGAGAGCTTCCCGAGGACGTGATCCGCCAAATCCATCCGCTTGTCCGCCTTGGCGCCGACGCCTATGCGGACGCGGACGAACGAATTTCCGCAAAATTCCATTATGTCGGCGACGCCGTTGTGGCCGCCCGAGGATCCGCCCTTTGAGAGCTTCATCCTGCCGACGCCTATGGTGATGTCGTCATATATCACCGCGACCGACGAGATGTCGGCTTTCATACGCCTTAGGATTCTCGCAAGCCCCCTGCCGCTCTCGTTCATATACCCCTCCGCAAAAGCGAAAGCAAGCGGCTTTCCGGCTATGCTCCCCTTCGCCAAATAGGCGTTCGCGTACTTGTCGAAGCGCATGCACTCCACCCCGCACGACTTCGCGAGCCGCTCGAGGGCGATCGCGCCCGCATTGTGGCGCGTCAGGGCGTATCGGGCTTCGGAGTTGCCGAGCCCCACGGCTAAGTTGACGGACATGTTTGCCTTTTAAAGAACGCGGGCGCAAAAACGCCCTGAAATTACTTCTTCGCGGGGGCCGACTCTTTGGCGGCGTCCGCGGCGGGAA
>CAJMOT010000062.1 GCA_905214995.1 uncultured bacterium
CGCCGCCGGCCGCGAAACCCCGTCAGCGCTCGCCGCCCGCGCGCGCGGCATGAGGGCGTGCGGGGGGCTGGCGATGTTGGCGTGGCAGGGCGCGAAGTCGCTTTCGATTTGGACCGCCAAGCCGCTAATGGGCGAATTCATGCTCAAAACCCTCAACGGCGCCGAAAAATGGCAACCCTCGAACAGATAAACTCCGCCTTTCCGGCGTTCTTCCCCGCGGCGTTTTTCATATTCGGCGCGTGCGTCGGCAGCTTTCTGAACGTCTGCATTCTGCGCATTCCCGCCGGAAGGTCGATAGTGCGGCCCGGCTCTCGCTGCGCGTGCGGAAAGCCGATCGCGTGGTTCGACAACATTCCGATCCTCGGATGGATCCTCCTGCGCGGGCGCGCGAGGTGCTGCGGGCGGAAAATTTCGCCGCGGTATCCGCTCGTCGAATTTCTTACGGCGGCGGTATTCTGCGCGATGTGGATTCTGCTTCCGCCCGCCTCCGCCGGAGTCGGAATGCTGTTTGCGTCCATTCTCATATTCTGTACGTTCGTGGACATCGACACCATGTCGCTCCCTGACTTCGCGACCGTCGGCGGCGCGCTGTTGGGAGCGGCGGCCTCCGCGCTGTTTCCCGACATCCACGGAGCGCGCATAGAGGGCGCCCCGTTTTTCGCCTCTTCCGTAGCCTCCCTCGTCTCGTCGGTTTGCGGGCTTGCGGTCGGCTCGGGAATCCTCTACTGGATGCGCCTCGGCGGGGAGATCGCATTCGGGAGGGAAGCCATGGGCGAGGGCGACGTGATACTCGTCGGCATGATAGGCGCGTTTTGCGGGTGGCAGGGCGCGCTGTTTGCGATATTCGGAGGGTCGCTCATAGGCGCCGCCGCGATTGTTCCGCTTGTTGCGCTGCGCGCCGCCTTTTCAAAGGGTAAGAAATCCGGAAAAAAGCCGCGCAACTCCCCCTCCGAAGACGCTTCGGATTTCGCTCCCGACGCCATTCCCTACGGGCCGTGGCTCGCCATCGGGGGATTGGCATACTACATGTTTTTCTCAAAGCCGGTGGACGCCTATTTCGGCGGCGTCGCCGGCCTCCTCTTCAAATGACGGGCGAAACCGACGAAAACATAGAGGCGTTCATGGTGCGCATCGGCCAGCAGCGCCGCTACTCGAAGTACACTCTGCGCAACTACTCCGACTCAATACGCGAGTGGGTCGGATGGCTCAAAATCTGCGAGTTTTCCGACGGCTCGTACCTCTCCGCCGGCAGGCGCGTAGCCCGCATGTACGTCGCCGAGCTCTCGTCGAAGCTGCGTCCGGCCACAGTCCGCAACAAAATTTCCGCCCTGCGCTCGTTCTACAAATTTCTGATCCAGACGCGCGCGGCGGAGAGCGACCCGTTCGAGCTCGTCAGCCTGCCGAAAATGAAAAAGGATCTTCCGATATGCCTCAACGAGGGGCAGACCGCGGCGCTTCTCCAAATTCCGTGGACGCTCGAGCGCGCCGGAAAAATCGACAGGTTCCGCGCCCTGCGCGACGCCCTCGCCCTCGAGCTCCTCTACGGCGCCGGGCTGCGAATAAGCGAGCTCTGCGCCCTGAAATGGCGCGACATAGATTCCCGCCGCAACGTGGCGACCGTTCTCGGCAAGGGCGGCAAGACCCGCTTTTGCCCATACGGGGAATCCGCGGGCAGGCTGCTTGCCGCGTGGCGGGAATCCGGAAACTCCCCCCGCGAGCCGGACGCCGAAATCCTGCGCACGGCGAAGGGCGCCCCCCTCTACCCGCGCCTTGTCCAGCGCGAGCTCAAAATATACCTGCAATTCGCCGGCCTGCCGCTCTCCATCACCCCGCACAAGCTGCGCCACGGATTTGCAACGCACCTCGTAAACGCCGACGCCGACCTGCGCTCCGTCCAGGAAATGCTCGGGCATTCCAGCCTCTCCACCACCCAGATTTACACGCATTTGAGCGCTCGGAAAATGCTCGAGGCATACAACTCCGCCCACCCCCACTCCTGAATGGGCGCGTGAAAAGGGGGTTGATGCTCCGTTAGGAAAACCGCCAAGACCGCTCGCGTATGTCAATACGCCACGCGCCCTTGTCGGCTTTCCCATACTCGCCTGAACCCCCTTTTGACGCGCCCATTTGTCGTAATCTTTGGGGTACGGGTTTGCCGCTTATGCTCTGTTGACAAACCGCCAAGACCGCTCGCGTATGTCAATGCGCCACGCGCCCTCGGCGGCTTTCCCATACTTGCCTGAACCCCTTTTGACGCGCCCCGGGAGGGGGTATGCCGCTGATGCTCCGTTTTGAAAGAGTCCGCCGCCCGCCTCAATGTTTGGCTCGCCTTGCGACCGTAAAGAGCTTGCCTCTTTTCGCCGGATTTTCCGCGCGCGAAGTTTTGGGCGGTTTGCGCCGCTCCCATTTTGAGTGCGCAAAAAAAACAAGCCTTTCAAAAGGGCTTGTTTCTTTGCAACGGCTTGCGCGCGTTTCCGAGCCGGCTTTTGCGGAGAGGTTCCCCGCGCATTGGCCTGCGCGCCCGCCGCCTAAAAGTCTCTTTTCAGATGCCAGATGTCTTCGGCGTATTCGCGTATGGTTCTGTCGGACGAGAAGAAGCCCATTCTCGCTGTGTTGTTTATGGCGATTTTCGCCCAACGCTTTTTGTCGCGGAACGCCTCGTCGACCTTTTTCTGGACGTCGCAGTACGACTGGTAGTCGGCGCAGACCATGAAGGGGTCGCCCCAGTCGAGAATCGACTTGCGCAGCGGCATGAAGGCGTTCGGGTTGTCGGGCATGAAATAGTCGGAGACGAGCCAGTCGAGAACGTCCTTCAAGTCTTTGTTTTGGGAGTAGACCGCCCACGGGTTGTAGCCGCGCGCGCGCCTGTCCTGGACTTCCTCGACATTCATTCCGAAGATGAACATGTTTTCCTCCCCGACGGCGTCGAGAATCTCGATGTTGGCCCCGTCGAGCGTGCCGATTGTGGCCGCGCCGTTGAGGGCGAGCTTCATGTTGCCGGTTCCCGACGCCTCCTTGCCGGCGGTCGAAATTTGCTCCGAGAGATCGGCGGCGGGGATTATGCTCATCGCAAGCGACACGCTGTAATTGGGAATGAAGGCGACTTTCAGCTTGCCCTTTATGCGCGGGTCGGAGTTGATTTTCTCCCCGACCTTGTTGATCGCGAAAATTATGTTCTTTGCGATGTCGTAGCCCGGCGCCGCTTTCGCGCCGAATATGAACACGCGCGGGGCGATATCCATGTCGGGGTTGTGGAGCAGCTTTTTGTAGAGCGTGAGTATGTGCAGCAGGTTGAGGTGCTGGCGCTTGTATTCGTGCAGGCGCTTAATCTGCACGTCGAACATCGCCTCGGGCGAGACCTCTATGCCGCACTTTTCCCTTATTATCGCCGCCATGCGCTTTTTGTTCTCGAACTTCACGCGCATGAACTCGCGCTGGAAATCCCCGTCTTCGGCGTAGTTTTCGAGGGCGCGGATCGCGTCGAGGTCTTTCGGCCAGCAGACCCCCGGAACTTTCGCGTCTATTAGCGCGGAGAGCCCCGGATTGCAGGCTTTGAGCCAGCGGCGCGGCGTGACGCCGTTTGTCTTGTTGTTGAATTTTTCTGGGGAGAAGTCGTGGAAGTCGCGCAGGACGCTGTCTTTGAGCAGCTCCGTGTGGAGGGCGGCGACGCCGTTTACGCTGAAGCTCCCGACCACGGCCAAATACGCCATGCGCACCATCTTGGGCGAGCTCTCCTCTATTATCGAGAGCGCCTCCTGCTTGCCGATGTCGTTGGGATATTTTTCCGCCACGCGCCGCAGCCAGCGCGCGTTGATTTCGTATATGATTTGCAGGTGGCGGGGCAAGAGCTTTTCAAAGAACGACACCGACCACTTTTCGAGCGCCTCCGGCAGAAGGGTGTGGTTGGTGTAGGCGAAGATCTTTTCGCACATGGTCCACGCCTCGTCCCACGGCAGGCCGTGGACGTCCATCATCAGCCTCATGAGCTCCGGAATCGCTATCGCCGGATGCGTGTCGTTGAGCTGGATTGCCGTCTTGTCCACAAATTGCGACCAGTCGGAGTGGTTTTCAAAGTAGCGGCGGATTATGTCTTGCAGGGAGCACGACACGAAGAAGTACTGTTGCAGAAGCCTCAGAATCTTTCCGTTTTCGGTCTTGTCGTTGGGGTACAGAACCTTTGAAATGGTTTCGCTCATTGCCTTTTCGTGGACTGCCTGCGCGTAGCCGCCCTCGTTGAAGGCGCCGAGGTCGAACTCGTTGGACGCGCGCGACTCCCAGAGGCGCAGGAAGTTCACCGTTTTTGCGCCGAATCCGACTATGGGGATGTCCCACGGCACGCCGACTATCTCCTTGGCGTCTTCCCATGACGGGAGCCAGTCTCCCTTGTCGTTCATGCGGTTTACGACGCGCCCGCCCATCGGGACTTTCACGGTGTATTCGGGGCGGACGATCTCCCACGGGCAGCCGAACCTCAGCCAGTTGTCGGGCGATTCCACCTGCCTGCCGTTTTCAAAAGACTGCGTGAATAGCCCGAACTCGTAGCGTATGCCGTATCCGATGGCGGGGTAGTCGAGCGTGGCGAGGGAGTCCTGAAAGCAGGCGGCGAGCCTGCCGAGGCCGCCGTTGCCAAGCCCCATGTCCACTTCGGCGTCGAATATGACATTGGGGTCGAGCCCGAGTTCGCGGAGCGCATTGCAGGTGGGCTCCATCAGATTGGTGTTGACGAGAAGGTCGGCGGTGAGCCTGCCCACGAGGTATTCGAGGGAAAAGTAGTGCACCCTGCGCACGTCGTTTTCGTGCTGGCGGCACATCGTGTCGATGAACCGGTTCATAATGTGGTTCTTTATTGCCAGCGCCGTGGCGATCCACCACGAATGGGTCGTGGCGGTTTTTCTCGCGCAGCCGAGCGAACGCTCCAAGTGCCAGAGAATGGCCTCCTTCATTCCCTCGCCGTTTTCGTGCACGTAAAACGGGCAGTTGTTCGAGTCGGTGTAGTAATCTTTCGTGACTTTCATTTTACAGCGTGCGTTTAAAAATTTTTCGGGCCATTTTACGGGGCCTGCGGCGCATGACAAGCAATATCTCGCGCGCTTGCGGAGGGTTCCGGAAGGGCGGCGCGGCGCGGGGGGTTCGGTTTTGGATTGCAATCTAACCCGCCGCGTGCGGTAATGGAAAAAGCAATGGGTACGCTGAATAAATACATACTCAGGCAGGTCGCGGGCGCCGCTTTCATGACGGTAGGGCTCTTCGTGTTCGTGCTCGTGCTCGGCAACGTCATGAAGGAGGTAGTGGGCGACCTCGCCGCCGGAAGGCTCAGCGTCGGCTTTTTTCTCTATATAGTGGCGCTGCTCATTCCCGGGGTGATACCCTACGCGCTTCCAATGGGAATGCTCACGGGCATACTGCTCGTGTTCGGAAGGATGTCGTCGCAGAGCGAGGTCGTGGCGATAAAGGCGTGCGGCAGGTCGATATACAGCATGGCGGCCCCCGTGTTTTTCATCGCGATCATAGCGTCCCTGTTTTCGGTCGGCATAAATTTCAATTACGCGCCGATAGCCGACAGAACCTACAAGAGCGCGCTCAGAAACCTGATACGCAACAATCCGCTGCAATTCATACAGCCCGGCTCTTTCATAAGAGACTTCCCCGGGTACGTCATCTACGCGAACGGCGAGGACGGAAAGGAGCTCACGGGATTCCGTATTTGGGAGCTCGACAAGCGGGGGCGCTCGCGGGTCTCCATCCAGGCCGACCGCGGGGTTTTGGACTACGACGACTCCGCCGACGAAATAGTGCTGACGCTGAAAAACGGCAGCGCGGAGAAGGCGCGCGACGACGATCCCGAAAACCTGCGCACCCCGCTGCCGACCGCGCGCTTCGACGAGCTCGTGATAAAGCTGCCGCTCAACGACATCATAGGCGGAATGGACAAGAACAACACGCGGCTGAAGCTCATGACGTTTTCGGAGCTCATGGAGGCGCGCGACACATGGCATCCGAGGCCTCTCGAAGAGACTACTCCGGAGCTCGCGTACCGCGACGGCATAGAGGTGCGCATACAGATACAGAAGAATTTCGCGATGGCGTTTTCGATATTCTCGATGGTGGTGCTCGCGGTGCCGCTCGGGATAAAGGCGTCGCGCTCGGAGACTTTCGCAAACGTGGCGATAGCGCTGGCGCTCGCGATGTCTTACTACATGATGATAGTGGTGATTTCGTGGCTTGAAAAATACCCGCACATGCGCCCGGATTTGCTGATATGGCTGCCGAACATAATATTCCAGGCGGCGGGCTGCGTCCTGATATGGCGCTCGTCCAAAAACTGACGTTTTTTTCGCCCGCGCCGCGCATCGGGGGCTTTTGCGGCGGCAAAAAATCCCGCATGCGAAGCCACAAAAGACTTGAAAGGGGGAAATTTTCCCTTAGATTCTAAACTTTATGATAAATAACTACGTCTTTTCATCGGAGTCGGTGGGCGAAGGCCATCCCGACAAAGTCGCCGATTACATTTCAGACAGCATTCTCGATGCCTGCCTCGAGCAGGACAAATTCAGCCGCGTCGCCTGCGAGACTCTCGTAAAGAGCAACTGCGTCGTAATCGCGGGCGAAATCACGACGAAGGCCGTCCTCGACTACGAGAAAATCGTGCGCAACGCCTTGCGGGAGATAGGCTACGTCAATTCCGACGACGTTTTCCACGCCGACCACATATTTCTGACCAACCTTCTGACCAGGCAGTCTCCCGATATCGCGCAGGGCGTGGACGCCCGCAAAGCCAAGGGCAAGAAGACCGCCGAGCAGGGCGCCGGCGACCAGGGCATAATGTTCGGCTACGCCACGAACGAAACGCCCGAGATGATGCCCGCGCCCATAATGTTCGCGCACAGGATTCTCACGGAGCTCGCCAGGCAGCGCAAGAGCGGCAGGGGCCCAAAGTGGCTGCGCCCCGACTGCAAGAGCCAGGTTGCCGTCGCATACGAGGACGGCAAGCCCGCGTACATTGAAAACGTCGTGGTCTCCACCCAGCACGCGGCGGGGGTATCGCACGCGGAGATTGAAAAGTACATAGTCGAAAAGGTCGTAAAAAAGGTTCTCCCCAAGAAGCTCATAACCAAAAAGACACAATTTCTCGTGAACCCGACGGGCAATTTTGTCGTGGGCGGCCCGCAGGGGGATTCGGGGCTCACGGGCAGGAAAATCATTGTGGACTCCTACGGCGGCGCGGGGCGCCACGGCGGAGGGGCGTTCTCCGGCAAAGACCCCAGCAAGGTGGACCGCTCGGCGGCGTACATGTGCAGGTGGGTGGCAAAGAACGTCGTCGCGGCGGGGTTTGCCGACAGGTGCGAAATCCAGGTCGCCTACGCAATCGGCTATCCGCAGCCTCTCAGCATCGCAATCGAAACTTTCGGAACGTCGAAGATTCCCGAGGAGAAAATCGAAAAGGCGATAAGGAAAGTTTTCAGCTTCAAGCCGGCCGACATCATCGCGCAGCTCGACCTTTTGCGCCCCATCTACAAAAAGACGACCAACTACGGGCACTTCACCAAGTCCGACCTTCCGTGGGAGAAGGCCGACAAGGCGGGAGAGCTCAAAAAGGCGGCGGAATCCAAGTGAGGCAAAATGGCTAAGAAAGACAAAAACGATTTCAAAGTTGCCGACATCTCCCTCGCCCCGTGGGGAAGGAAAGAGCTCGACATCGCCGAAAAGGAAATGCCCGGGCTGATGGCAATCCGCGAGGAATACGCGCCCAAAAAGCCCCTCAAAGGCGTCCGCGTGAGCGGCTCGCTGCACATGACCATTCAGACGGCCGTGCTCATCGAGACTCTCAAAGCCCTCGGCGCCGACGTGCGCTGGGCGAGCTGCAACATATTTTCCACGCAGGACCACGCGGCGGCGGCAATCGCCAAGGCGGGGGTTCCCGTGTTCGCGTGGAAGGGGGAGTCGCTCGAAGAGTATTGGGACTGCACCTACCGCGCCCTAACGTGGCCGGACGGCAGGGGCCCGCAGCTCATAGTGGACGACGGCGGCGACGCCACTTTGCTCATCCACAAGGGCTACGAGCTCGAAAACGGCGACAGGTGGGTCGACGCCCCCTCCGGCTCCGAGGAGGAGAAGGTCATAAAAAAGCTCCTCAAAAAAGTTTACGCCGCCGATAAAAATCATTGGCACAAGGTCGTAGCCGAAGTCAGGGGAGTCTCCGAGGAGACCACCACAGGAGTCCACAGGCTCTACCAGATGGTCGAGGACGGCAGGCTGCTGTTTCCGGCCGTCAACGTCAACGACTCCGTCACGAAGAGCAAATTCGACAACATATACGGCTGCCGCGAATCCCTCGTAGACGGCATAAAGCGCGCGACCGACGTCATGGTCGCGGGCAAGGTCGCCCTCGTGTGCGGCTACGGGGACGTCGGCAAGGGCTGCGTGCAGGCCCTCAAAGGGCTCGGGGCTACGATACTCGTCTCCGAAATCGACCCCATATGCGCGCTTCAGGCCGCGATGGAAGGCTACCGCGTCGTCACCGTGGAAGACGCCCTGCCGCTCGCCGACATATACGTGACGACGACGGGCAACTGCGACGTCATCACCATCGACCACATGAAGCGCATGAAGGACCAGGCGATTCTATGCAACATAGGGCATTTCGACAGCGAAATCCAGGTGGCGAAACTCCAGGCTTTCCCGAAGATAAAGCGCACAAACATCAAGCCGCAGGTGGACAAGTACACTTTCCCGAAGGGCAACTCGATTTTCCTGCTCGCCGAAGGCAGGCTCGTGAACCTCGGCTGCGCCACGGGGCACCCGTCGTTTGTGATGAGCAACTCTTTCTCAAACCAGACGCTCGCGCAAATCGACCTCTGGAAGAACAGGGGCAAGTACGAAAACAAGGTCTACATTCTCCCCAAGAAGCTCGACGAGGAAGTCGCGAGGCTCCACCTCAAAAAGCTCGGCGCCAAGCTCACGAAGCTCACGAAGAAGCAGGCGGACTACATCGGCGTGAAGGTCGAAGGCCCGTACAAGCCGGAGTTCTACCGCTACTGATTTTTCATTCCCCCCAAATCCTCCGTAAAAAACATGAAAAAGACAGCATTACTCCTAATCTCTTTCGCGGCGTTTGCGGCCTCGCTGCCCGCGCAGTCGCAGGTGACCGAAAACAGGGACGTCGTGAATATGGGCAGCGGCGTCACCGCCAACCAGACTACCGGCTACAAGCCGTCCATCACGCGGCTTAGCGGCGGAGCCGTCGAGTACCGCGAGTACACCCCTGAACTCTCGCTCTCGCTGCTCGGCGTTTCGGCGGCGGTCGGGTACGAGTCTGAATATGTGTTCAGGGGCGAAAAGCGCTCGGGGCACGCAATCCAGCCGAAAGTGGAGTTTTCCTACCCCCTCTACGCGCTCGATCTCTATGCGGGCGCGTGGTATTCCTCGCCGATAAAGGGAACGAAAATGGGGGAGACAAGCGAGCTGGACGCTTATATCGGGGCCGTCTATTATTATAAGGAACTGCGCTTCGACGTGGGCTATATCTATTACTGGTATCCCGACAGCGACAGCTATCTCATTTCGGGCGATATGGAAGTTTACGGCTGCGTGTCGTTCGATACGGCCTCCTATCTCTTCGGCGTAAACGTCAGCCCTTCCTTCTATTATTTTTACAACTGGACGCTCGAACAGCACGTGTTTGAATTGTCGCTCGGCTATGCTTTCCCCGTCGGCGAATGGTTTATGGGCAACGACCGCTTTACGCTGCCGGTGCGCGTCTACGGCGGCTATCTCACCGCCGGCAAGAAGGACGACGGCAAGCTCGGCGGGCAGGGCTGCAACTACTGGTATTACGGCGTGAGCGCCGACCTCGCGTACGCCGTAACGGAATACTGCACGGTTAGCGCCGGCATCAGGTTCTCGCAGCGCGGCGGCGGCGAAGGCCCGCAGAGCGACGGCAGCTACGAGCTCGCCGGGCGCGAAAAGAACTTCTGGTTCGGCGGAAAAGTCGATTTCGGATTCTAAGATCCGGAGAGAAATCCGAATCATGCAAAAAACCCGCGGGCGGCGATCCGGCGGGTTTTTTGTCGGCTGGCGCGACGGAAATGGGGAGGGGGAAGGGGCGGAATGCGAATAATGAAAAATATTGGGAAGATGTTGGCAAAAGCTTGACATATTTAGGAAAATATGTTTTCTGGGGAATTATCGAAATCAAACAGGAGGAATCGCCATGATATTCGCATTTTCCAATTCTTTTGGCTTTCGCCGCTATCGTCCCGCGCCCTGCGGGGTTTTAAAGGCCTTTTTAGGTTTTTTTTGTTTCTTATTTTTATGCGCGCAGTTCTTTGCCCAAACGCATTCAGACTATTATTTTATTCCGACATCCGGAGGTTCCAACGCATTGAACGATGTCGGGAATTACAATGTCGGCGGCATTTCGGGCGAGCCCGCCGCATCCTTGCCGGATTTCAATGCGAACGTCTTCATCACGGCGGATTCCGACGGCTACACGGCAAATTCAAACTACGCGAATTTCAACGCCCGAGACGTGGTTTTCAAAGTCGGGGATTCCGGAACGGGACCAAACGGCGCGTGGTTTCTTTTGACCGAAAACAACACGGCTACCATAAGGGGCGATTTTTTATTTTCGGCGAGGAGCGCGGCGGATTGGGTTCAGGCGGAGAGCGGCGTAAAAGTTTTAAGCGGCGCCAATTTTCAGGTTTCGGGCGATTTCATCGTCGAAAACGACAATATCGCCGGCGCGAACAACGCGGGATTCAAATTCGCCTTCAAACACCATTCCGACCATACAAACGGGAGCGTGTTCATCGGGGGAAATCTGCTCTTTCGAGCCGCCGTGCAGGGGACGAATTGGGCCACCGAGCGCATTGAGATGCTTACAAAGGTGACCAATTTTACGGTAAACGGCTATGTGGACCTCTCCCAACCGATAGTCAGGGGGGCGAAGAGCAACCTGATTTGGGATCTCAAATGCGGCGGCAGCGATTCCGCGGGAGACGTCGGCAATATCCGCATCGGCGGGCTGAACGGCGACGGCGCTTTGAAGATCTCCAAGCAAAACTCCGCTGTGAATTTGGAATTTTCAAATTTCGAAGACCGCGCGTGGGCCGGCAGCCTCGGCATCGTCGATTCGTCCTCGGTTTTTAACGTGACGATGTACGCGAACGATTCCGGCGCCAGGCAAACCCTCAGGTTTGCGGCGGATTCCTCCGACCTTGCGGACGACGACGCATGCCGCAATTCGGCGATACATGTCCCGAATTCAGTGAGCGTGGAAAACGGGATTCTCGAAATGAATTTTTCGGGCAATGTCGGCGGAAAGCTTTCCGTCAACGGCTCGGCCGCCGCATTCGGCGCGACCGGCGTTTCGCCCGACTACGAATACGGCTCGGTTGCGTTCTCGCGCATAGAGTGGAGCAGGGGCGCTTTTGCGTTCGACATTTTCCCGAATATCGACGCCGGCGATTTGATAACCGCCGCCAAAGTTGACGGGGATCCCGATTCCGGAATTTTTAACGTCGCTTCCGGCGCCTCGGGGCTCGAGATGAAATTCAACGTATCCGCGCAGGATTTGGAGATGTTTCTCTACGAAAACGGCGTCGAATATTATGAGCGCGCGATAATGGCATGGGAGACGTCCTCGAACATAGGCGAATATCTCGGCGACATTGCCCTTACGGTTTCGGAGGGCGTGGCGGTTCGGCTGTATGTGCGGGGCGACAGCCTCGTGGCGTCGTTCTCGGCGGTTCCGGAGCCCGCGGAGGCCGCGGCGTGCATTGCGGCAATGGCGCTCGCGCTTGCGGCAATTCGGCGCGGGGCGCGCAGGTAGTCCGCGCGCCGCGCGAATTTCGGGCGTTCCGGCGGCGGAGCGCCCTTTTTGCTCCTAATTTTATTGCCCTTCGCCGAAGTTTCCGGCATTGTTTTTTTATGAAACCTTTCAACGTTTTTCTCGGGCTC
>CAJMOT010000063.1 GCA_905214995.1 uncultured bacterium
GGGAGCTTTCCGTCGCCAAGAACACGAAGGCGTACAGGTTCCGCGTCAAGGCCGACAACAAGCTTCTCAACGCCGCGCGCGAGGCCGCCAACGAGTCCGACTGGGACGCCGCGGTCGACTACATGCGCCCCGTGGTTTACCCGCTCGCCCCGCTCGCCGTGCTGTCCGACGAGGTTTTCCCAGACGGCAATGCGATGATAGAATTTTTCCTCACCTCCCTTTCCAATGCCGGAAGGCTGAAAGAGGCCGCCGCTTACGTGAGCCTTCTGCCGATTCAGGACGCTTCCGATTCCATTCGCGGCGCGGCTTTGGGAATCGCGAGGTCTCTGGCGGCCCAGCGGCAGACCGGCGAGGCCGAGAAGATCGTCGAGAGAATCAGGCTCAATTCCGCCTCTGCCGAAACGCTTTCGCAGATAATGGAAGTTCTCGACCAGATGAGAAACGCCGGCGACTACAAACGCTGCGTCCTGCTCTATTCCAAGCTTTCCGCGCTCAAAGACAATCCTTCCAGAAACCAGGCGGCCCTGTGGGGCGTGTTCTGCGACATGGCGATGGGCAACGAACTCTCCGCGCGCGGCACGCTATCGACTATCGAGATGGACAGATCCGTCCCCGAGTTCTCCCTCCTGCAAATGGTGAACGGAATGTTGAAGGAAAAGGGCGACAAGCCCGATATAAAGGGCGCGCTTGAACTCTATTCGGAGGGGGTGGTGTTCGGCTCCCTGACCGACCCGTGGATGCCGGAGCTCCTCTATAAGACGGCAATGGCGTACAAAAAGATAAAGAACTTTGTAGCCTCCAACGAAATTTTCGCCCAGCTCGAGACTCTCTATCCCGACAATCCCTTTACGGCTCTCGGCAAAAAGGAAGCGGTCGCAATCAAAAAAGAGGCCGAGAATTCCGGCGGCGGGGAAGAGGACGGCGAAGAATAGCCGCCCTCATCGAAAATTTCCACGTACATTTTACATAGTAAAACTTTATGAAACTTCATCATTTCAGGCCGAAAAAGGAAAAACGCGGGCTCCTGTACCAGGTGTTTATCGTCGTCGCCATCATACAGATAGTTTTGCTCGTCACAATGGGCAGCGTGATAGTGACGCAGTCCATAATTACCGAGGAAAAGAAATTTGACGCGCCTCCCACCATCGAGAAGGTAGACCAGGCGAGGAAGGAAACGCGCGTGCGCGTCCAGCAGCAGCAGAAGAAGACCCAAAAGCTCACGAGGCGCATCAGCATCACCAATCCCCAGAACACCAACCTTCCGCAGGTCAACATCACCCTGCCGCCTACGATGTCCATGGGCGCCGGCATAAGCGCCATTTCCAACATCGACATGACCTCCAAATTCAACATCGTGACCACCACGGTGGACATAGGCGGCATCAAGTCCAAGACGGAAAAGGTCTTAATCTGCATCGACACGGGCAAATACCTCATGACCGACGAGCGCGGCGGCCTCGACACTTACAAAGCCATTCGCGAGGACATCAAAAAGCTCATAAACAACCTGCCCCCTACGGTGCTCTTCAACCTCATGGCGTATTCCACCGAATACGGAACGTCCATTCATATGTTCCAGCCGTCTCTCGTCGCGGCGACATCCGCGAACAAGAAGATGGCGTGCGACTTCGTGGAGCCGCTCAACGCTAGCCTCAACCGCCTCGGACCCGGCGGCAACAACTACAAGCTCAAATATCCGTTCCTGCCTCAGCCTCCGGACTCAAACCATTATTCGCAGCATACTTCAAATATCTACCGCATATATCAGGCGGCTCTCGAACAGGGGGCGGACACGATATATATCCTAACGACTTCGTGGACTGACCCCGACCGCATAAAAAAGCCGTGGAACAACGCCCAGACCCAACGCTACGTCAGGGATATGGCGAGGTACTCCGAAAACGTCGAACGCCAACGCCGCGCGGCGGGCTGGAACGACCAAAAGCAGATAGAGTACGAGCGCGAAGACATGATCGCGCGCCGCGACGGAATCAAAAAGGCCCGCGAGTGGATCAAGGCGGAAAACGACCGCCGCGCCAAAAAGGGGCAGCCGCTCTATACCGGAAACGTCACCAAGGCAATGTACGACAACAAATTCTACGTTCGCCCGAAAGAAGTGCCGCCGTCGATCGGCGTCAAGGCTCCGGAAGTTAAATTTGAGTCCTACGGCAGGGCTGGCATTCTCAAATACTACGACAAGCTCTTCAAGGAGGTTTACCGCGACAAGCAGATGAAGCCCCCGACGCTCAACATGATAGTGTTCCGCGGTAAAAACGAAAATCTCACGCCCGCGGAAAACAGGGTCATAAAGCAGTTTACATCCTCAAACAATGGCGGCAGAAGCCGCGTATTGAGGGGCTTGAAGCCCGTCACGGAGTACGATTGATCCGGCGGGCGGGGCGTGCGCTTTCCCCTCACGGCGGGGAGATGCGCTTCTTTCGCTCGCGGCGGATTTGGCGGAGTTGTACGCGCTTGAAAGGGCGGCGATTTTGTTGCCGCTTTGCCGTAAAAGGCTTTTCGTTTTATTTCGCCTGACTAATTGGGGGTTCGCCGGAAGATTTGGCGAACCCTATCGCTTTTCAGATTTTGAGATGTTTTATTCCCTTTCCGGCGCGCTGGCGGCTCGGCCCGCCGAATGCGGGCGAATTTTATTTGGGGCGGGATAGGCCGGTTAGAGCGCGCAGGCGTTTCCGACCGGCACGCGGCGATATTTCCCGCGCCGCCTTGCCGCGTCGGAATGAAATCCGAAATATGCGCAGGCGTTGCCCCTTGCGGGAAACGGCGCACGCGGTGTCGGTGTTTTATTTCCCCATAGATATAAAAAATCCGAATCGGCTTGGGCCGAATCGGATGAAATCTTGCGAATGTCGGTGTTGCAGATGGATTAACCGATTTTCCGGCGTCACGCCTTTTTGAGGGAAAACCCGTCTTTCGCGTCGAGCACCGTCCAGCCCCGCGCCGAGATTTTTCCGCGCAGCTCGTCGGCGAGCGCGAAATTTTTGGCCTTTTTCGCTTCCCATCTTTGGCGCGCGAGCTCCGCTATTTCCTCAGGAGCCTCTTCCGCCTCCGCCGCGCCGCACGCGAGCGGATCCAATCCCAGCGCGTAGAGGATCGCCCCGAATGACGCCAGATTTTCTCCGGAATCCCCGAGCTTTGGGAGGGCCGCAAATATTTCGCCGAGCGCTTTCGGCACGTTGACGTCGTCGCATAGGGCTTCCCACGCGCCTTCGAAAACCGTCCCTTCAAGTTTTGCCCCGGGCATAATGAGCTTCTTGAAGCCGCCTTCGGACATGCCCGCTTTTTCGAGCGCGGAAGCCAATGCCTTTGCGAGCTTGGAAAGCGCGCTCTTCGCGTCGTCGAGCCCCTTGAAAGTGAAATTGAGCTGCTGGCGGTAGTGCCCGGCAATCAGCGCGTAGCGTATCTGCTGCGCCGAATATCCCTTTGAGATGAGGTCGTCCAGAGTATAGAGGTTGCCGAGGCTCTTCGACATCTTCGACCCCTCGACCATCAGGTGCGCGCTGTGGAACCAGTATTTGACATACGGTTTGCGGCCCGTCGAGCATTCGCTTTGGGCGATTTCATTTTCGTGGTGCGGAAAGCACAAGTCTACGCCGCCGCCGTGCAGGTCGAAAGCGGGGCCCAGATATTTGGTGGACATCGCCGAGCACTCTATGTGCCATCCCGGGCGGCCTTCTCCCCACGGGGATTTCCAGAAATTGTCGCCGTCCTCGGCCTTGCGGCCCTTCCAGAGCGCGAAGTCGGATACGCTTTCCCTCTCGTATTCGTCGGCGAGGTTCGCCTCCCCGGCGGAGTTCACGCTCTGGGTGGCGAGGCTGCGGCGGTCGAGCCCCGAGAGCTTGCCGTAATCGGGGTCGGAGGATATTTTGAAATACACGCTCCCGTCGCCCGCGGCGTAGGCGTGGCCGTTTTCTACGAGCTTCGATACCATCTCCAGCTGCTCCGCGATGTGCTCCGTAGCGCGCGGCTCCACGGACGGCGGGAGCATATTGAGCTTTTCGCAGTCCGCATGGAATTTGTCCGTCCACTTTTTCGTGAATTCGGAAAGAGTGACGCCGAGCCTGCGGCTTTCGCGTATCGTCTTGTCGTCCACGTCGGTGATGTTTCGGACGTGTTTTACCTTCATTCCGGAGCATTCAAGCACGCGGCGCAGCACGTCTTGGGCGAGGAATGTCCTGAAATTCCCGATGTGCGCGGGGCCGTATACGGTTGGGCCGCAGCAGTACATTCCGAAAAACTCTCCGGACGGAGCAAGCTCCTCTTTTCTTCTCGACAGCGTGTTGTGAATGCTCGGCTTCATTTTTATTGAGATTTTTTTACGACTGGCGCAATATCAAACCACAATGGAAGAAAAATTCAAGCTCGATATGGCCAAGCGCCCCAGAAGGCTTCGCAAGGGCGCGTCAATGCTTTCCCTATGCGCCGAAAACAGGCTAGACCCCGCCGACATGATACTGCCCGTATTTATAATGGAGGGCAAGAGCGGCTCCGCCAAAATCCCGTCAATGCCCGGCGTGTTCCGCCATACGGTGGACTCCCTTTTGAAACTCTGCGAGAAGTCCCTCAAATGCGGCGTGCGGGCGATAGCCCCGTTCCCGCTTGTGGAGGCCTCGCGCAAGTCGCCGCGCGCGGACGAGGCTGTCAACCCCAAGTCGCTCGCAAACCGCGCAATAGCCGCGGTAAAAAAGCGCTTTCCAGAAATGCTCGTCGTCGCCGACATCGCCCTCGACCCCTACACGTCGCACGGCCACGACGGGATTCTCGACTCTTCCGGCTCGTGGATTTTAAACGACGAAACCGTCGAAATTCTCGCGGGAATGTCCGCGCTCGCGGCGCAGGCGGGCGCCGATTTCGTCGCTCCTTCCGACATGATGGACGGGAGAATCGGCGCAATCCGCGCTACCCTCGACGAGTGCGATTTTGCCGAAACCGCAATAATGGCGTACAGCGCAAAATACGCCTCCGCCTATTACGGCCCGTTCCGCGACGCCATAGGCTCCGCCCCCAAATCCGCGGCCGGCGCCAAGAAAAAATATCTGGACAAGCGGGGCTACCAACTCAACCCCGCCAACTCCTCCGAGGCCTTGCGCGAAGCCGCGCTCGACGAGGAGGAGGGCGCCGACGTGATAATGGTGAAGCCCGCGGGTTCATACCTCGACATCGTGGCGAAAATCAAGGCGCGCACAAATCTCCCCGTCGCCGCCTATCAGGTTTCGGGCGAATACGCCATGATTCAGGCCGCCGCGCAAAAGGGCTGGATAGACCTCGCCCGCGCCCGCGAAGAGTCCGTGCTCTCCATAAAAAGGGCCGGAGCGGATATAATCCTAACCTATTTTGCCCTCGATTTGGCGAATGATTTTTGCGCGGGCGCGTGAGGCCGCCGGATTATATGCGGCGTTCGCCGTCTGCGGGCGCAGGGGGGCGGGAGGAAGCCGCTTAGATTGAAGCCCGCCCGCGTTCGGCGTTCATGCCGGAGTATGCTCCGTTATATTCTATTGCCGGCCTTGCTCCTGCGAGAGGGCGTACCCCGCCGATCAGTTGATGGCGGAGAGCTCGAAGAATACGCTCGGTATCGGCAGGGACGAGGTGTCGATTTCCGCCTCGATTTTGCCCTCTGACTTTTTCAGGGGGATTTCTTTCAGCCGCGTGCCGTCCATGTTGAGCGCCCAGAGGCGCATCGCCTTCCAGTGGGGGGTTGAGAGGGCGACCTTGAACTTTCCGGTCTCGACCAGAAGCGGGGGTTTGCCTATGTCTATGAGGCTCGTCATTTCGGCGTCGTCGAAAATCATTCCGGAGTTCAGGGAATTCGTCGAGATTACGAGCGCGAGCCTGCGCGCCTCCCTTATGGGCTTCAGCCCGTCTACCGCGGCGACGGTGATGTTGGCGTTGCGCTGCGCGGAGATTATCTCAAAGTCCGAGAGCTTCGCCCCTGCGCCCGCGGGCGCGCTCGACCCTTGAAGCCGCGGAGTGTCGACCGTCATCAGCTTGCGGCCGGTGTCTATGTATATTTCGTCCGTCGAGCTTTCAAAGATTCCCCTGTCGACGTCGGTGCGGTTGGATTTCGAGAGCATTCCGCGCTCGCGCATTTGGGCGACTGCGGATTTCAGATCGAAGTCCGAGTGCTGGGTGTCGGCGATGTTGCCGTACGCGGTGTGCAGTATCAGCGACGAGCCGCCGAGCCTGTCGAAGGCGATTTCGTTTTCGGCGGGCTCGAATTTCGAAAGGGCGATGGACATCTTCGTCAGCAGGCACAGGCGCGACTGCCGCGCGTCGAGCCCGTAGTTGTACGAATAGGTTTTGTACACGTCCTTTTCGTTTACGCGCACGACCGCCTCGGATTTCGATTCCGCCACGTCGCCGCGCAGGTACATCAGGGCGGTGAGAAATTCCTGCGACCTTATCGTCGCGTCGGGGGCGTTGTTGAAGGGATAGACGGCGGGGGGAGTGTCCTTCATCGTGACGGGGTTTGCGAAGCACGTGATGCCGTCGAAACCCTGGAGGGCTGAGTGCGCGCCCGTGGCGAAGCCCTGCTCATACCTGTACTTGTTCCAGAATACGTGCCCGTGCTCAGTTATGACGTACGGCTTGCCGCGCATTTTGGCGGCGGAGAACGCGCGGGAGATGTTTATAGCCTCCCCGACTGAGCTCTCCTGCGATATGCGCGAGCCCATCGTTATGAAATTCGACGGGTGGGCGTGGTAGTTGTTCATCGCCACATAGTCGGCGTTTTTGCGCGAGAGCGCGCTGCGCAGGGATTTGCCCATGTTGAAGTTTGTCACGGGGCCCTCAAAGCCCATGGCGCGGAACTGCCGCCTGAACCATTTGAGGATGTCGCGCTCGAGCTTCATGCAGAATTCGTTGGCGTCGCGCGCGCGCTGGTCGAGCCTGCCGTAGGCGTCGGCGTGCGTGAACGCGGGCAGGTCTCCGAAGTCTTTCGCCCCGCCCACGGCTTCCTTGCCCCATGCCTCGGCGAGCTTTTCAAAGCGGTTGCGGTATTTGCGCTTCAAAAACTTTATCCACTGGTCGCGCAGTTCGCCGTATCCGGAGTTGTGGGTGAGCCCGAATTCGAGCTCGTTGTAGCCGATTACGAGCGCCAGCTGCGGGTCTTCGGCGAGCTTGGTTCCGGTGTACGGGTTCGTCTCGGCGAGAATCTTGCGCGTCCCGAGCAGCCAGTTCTTTTTGACGTTTTCGTCCCAGTATATCGAGTATTTGAAGTTGCGCTTCTCGCGCGGATCCCACGAGTCCCCCACGCTGTATCCGATGCCGCTTCCCATGGCGTCGAACTCTATGTATATGCCGTTCTTTTTGAGCTCGGCGATGTAGCGGAAGAGCAGGTCAAGCCTTTCCCTGTTGAATTCGCCGTCGGCGGGCGCGCCGCTCATGAGGTCGCGGTCGGGCGAGAGGCGCACCATGTTGTATCCGTTTTGGCGCAGCTTGGCGGCGTATGCGGCGGCCTCCTGCGGGTTGGACATTTCCCTGAAATCCCCGCCTATGTGTATCAGGAATTTCGCGGGGACATCGGGGGTTTTCTCAAATGCGAGCCTGCCGTTTTTGTTGATTATCACCCGCCCCCTGTCTCCGGCGGTCTCTTTCGGGTTGAGAGAGGACAGGTCGAGCACGCTTCCGGCGGCCGCGGGCGGCGCGTACTTTTCCGGCAGGGGCTTCCACGCGCCGCCGGCGCGCGCGGTGTAGTTCCACTCCTTCGGGAAGGCGACGTCGCGCTCCGAGATGTTGGCTGCGAGCACTATCCATGTACCCGCCGCCGCGCCGTCGGGGGCGAATGCCATCTTTGTTATGCGCCCGAAATTTTCCGGTATCGGAAATTTAGAGACGCACGCGGCGTAGATTGCGCCGCGCTTTTGCCACGGGGCGGCGGACGCGCATTCGGCGTTTGCGGACGGGCGGGAGTAGTCGAACACGTTTTTGCCGGCTTCTATCGAGAATTCCGCCTTTTTGCCGTTTTCGCCGAATATTTCGACGGTTCCGATTTTCTCCCCGTCCGCCGAGCCCGAGACGAAGTGGAGAACGTACAGGAATTTTCCCTCCGCGGAAATGTTCGGAAATTCGGCCTCGGCCCTTTCGAGCCCCGAGGGGAAGTTTTTGGATTTCATGGCGACGGCGAATTTTTTGCCGTTGCGGTGGAATCCGCGCATGCTGAACGGGACTTTCGCGTATTCGGTCTTTCCGGCGTCGAATTCCGACGCCCCATAGCCCACGCCCGCCGGCGAAAACGCCCCGAACGCCTTCAATTCAAAGTCCTTTTCGGCGTATCCGGCGTTGGCGATTTTGGCGAATTCCGCGAATATGTCGGAGGACTCGATTTTCAGGTTCCTGAACATTGCGCTTCCGGAGGACGACTCCGCGCCGAGGTGTATTCTGAGCGCGTCGGATTCCAGCGGAACGTCGGCGAAAAACGAAATCGTATTCCAGACGGATTTGCCCGGGGCGACATATTTGCCGGCGTAGACGTAGTGGCCCTTCATCCCGCCCTCAATTAGGAAGATTTTCCCGCCCCACTTGGAGACGGAGGGAGTGAGGTCCTGCGAGAACTCTGCGGACGCCCAAACCCTTCTGCCCGCGACTTTCTCGAGCGGCAGGTTTTTGACTATTTCAGCGCGGGAGTTTTCTGAGCGCACGGGATTGGCGACTTTGAGCGCGCCGTCTGAAATTATCGCGGCGTTGGAGGGCGAGACGGCCCAGCCGTTGAGGTCGCCTTCGGAGTCGAATTTTACCGATTCTATTTCCATTGCCGCCGCGCACAGCGGCAGGAGGGCGGTTATGAGCGGGTAGATCCTCATTTGCGGAGTAAATTTATTCAAAATCCATTTTGAAAGGGTTTCGGACGGCGGGCAAGCATATTTTCGCTCCGGAAAATAGTCTTGAAGCGGCCGGCGGATTCGGTTGTAATGGCGGCTCAAATGAAGGCTTCCATGAAAACGACCCTGCTGGGGCTCGGGCTCGCCGTGACGGTCATTCCGGTCGCGGTGATGTTCGCGTTCATAAAGCTCATGGGGGCCGACGTCGTGCGTGCGGCGACTTCCGAGTTCAGGGGGGCGTCGGTGGAAAACGCCAAGCGCGCGACGCTTGACATGCGCCGCATGTGCGAAATCGTAAGAACCGGAGAGACGAACGCCTCCGACGCCGCCAGAGCCGCGATTCTCGCGGCTTTTGCCGAGCTGGGGGAGCCGTCGCTTTCGGAGTCCGCATCCGACATTCCAACGCGCGTTCCGGGCAATCCGGATTCGGAGTCCATAAAGCGCATAAGGCTTTTGAAATTCGGCAAATTTACCGCCGACCCCAACATGCCCGACGACGACCCGCAGAACGCCGTCGCACGCGCGGTTAATCGCCTGAAAGACAGGCTGCGCTGCGAGATGGCCGTTTACGTCAAGACGGACGACGGCCTCGTGGCGCTCGCCGGAACGGGGTCGGCATCGGACGGAAAGAGGGCGGCGGGCGCGGTCATTCCGGCTTCGGACGACTCTCCCGCGCGCGTGTCGATTTTCAGGTCGGGCGCGGACGCGTCGCGCTCTACGGACGCCAACTACATTCCGCTCGCCTCTCCGGACGGCGAGATAATCGGCGGGATATATTTCGGCCTGCGCCGCACGTCGGCCGCGGAGCTCGAGGACTACTTCAAGTCCCTGAAAATCGGGGGAACGGGCATAGTGTGGGTCGTCGACGACTCCGACGAGCGCAACCCCGTCATACGGATTTCGGGCGATTCCTCCGCCGTGGGCGTCCCCGTTGCCGACGACAACATCCGGGCGCGCTCGGATTTCTTTTTGAAGGCCCTCTCGAAGGCGAAGGCTCTTAGGGGTTCGGAGGTCGCGGTGGATTCGCTCTCGCTGCCGATGGGACAGGCGGGCGAGGCGGCGAGGCTCGTGACCTACGCCTATTACAAGCCGTGGAGCTGGCTTGTGGGCACCATGACGGACGAGCGCGAATTCCAGGCGGGCCGCGCAGATCTTGCGGGGCAGATAGACACGCTCACGCGCAAGATAGTTTTGGCGGGCGCGATTTTCGCGGCGATGGCTATCGGCATCGCGTGGATAATGGCGTCCAGAATGTCGCGCACCATCCGCGCGCTCGCGAGGGTGGCGAACTGCCAGTCGCGCGGCGACATCGCCGCGGCGGAAAAGATACTGTCGGGCAAGAGCAGCGTGGTCGCCGAATTCGACGAGCTCTTCAAGGCGGTTTTGCTGATGGCTCGCAGCCTAACGAGGCTCATAAGCGCGCTGAAACTGAGCGGCGAAGATGTGGCCGAGCGCGCTGGCCGCATATCCGAAACCTCCGACACCCTCGACGTGATAGCCTCCGAGGAGGCGGCGTCGACGAAGAACGCCGCCTCGACGGGCTCGAAAATCCTCGGGGCGTCAGAGGCTCTCAACAAAAACGCGCGCGCCTCGGCTTTCGAGGTTTCGCGGACGCTCGACATCGCCCGCGAGTCGGGCGATTCGCTGAGGCTGCTGAAAAACAACTACGACTCCCTCACGGCGGCTTCGGAGAACGTGGCGGGAAAGCTCGCCGTCATCAACGGCAACGTGGAAAAGATCACCGGAATCGTCACGGCCATAAACGAGGTCAGCAGGCAGACGAACCTGCTTTCGCTCAACGCCTCGATAGAGGCGGAAAAGGCGGGGGAGTTCGGGCTTGGGTTCGCGGTCGTCGCGCGCCAGATACGCAGGCTCGCCGACAAGACCTCCGTGGCGTCCGCCAACATAGAAAACGTCGTCCGACAAATGCAGAGTTCGGTGAACTCGGGCGTCATGGAGATGGACAGGTTCGGGGCGAAGATGCGCCAGAGTTCCAAGATCATAATGGAGACGGCCGACATGCTCGCTCGGACGGTTTCGGACATAGAGGCGATCGGCCCGCAGTTCGAGGGAATCGCCTCCGGCATAGGGGAACTCTCCGAAAACGCGCGCAGGATAAGCGCCACCATGCTCGAGCTAAGCGACTCTTCCGTGCGCGCGCGCGACAGAATTTCCGAATTCCGCGCGGCGGTGAAGTCGCTCGACGCGGTCTCGGTCTCGGTGCTCGAGGCCGTGGCGAGGTTTAAGATAGACGGAGGGGAGGGCGCGAAGTGAAAATTTCCCTTTCGAGGCTTTTGACGCTCTTTCTGGTCGGGATATCGGCGCTTCCGGTAATGGCGATGGCCGTCCTCATACTGATGATGAACTCCGACATCCGCGCCATAGCGGAGGCGGAGTTCGACAGGATGGACGAGCGCAACGCGCGCAGGCTCGCCGCCGATGCGCTCGAGATGTGCGCCATAATCCAGGGCGCGCGCGACTCCGCCGCCGAGAATGCGCGCAGGATACTCTTGTCGGAACTCGCGCGCGTCGGCCACGCGCGGCTGCTCGACACTTTCATAGAGGCGGAGATTTCCGCGGAGGACGATCCCGGAGAAAGCCGCGCGGCGAAGATTCCGGAGCTCGCGTTCGGCGACGAAAAGATTTCGCTTGTCCTCGACGGCGAAAGGCGCATTGTCGGCGCCGCCGGAAAGGTATCTAAGATGCTCGACTCCCTAAAATCCGACACCGGCTTTGAATTCGCGATTTTCCTGCGCATAAACGACGCGGGCGACATGCTGCGCGTAGCCTCCACGGTGGAGGGGCCCGATGGCGGAAGGCATGTGGGCACCTACATTCCGGCGGCGGGCTCTGAGGGCTCGCAGATTGTCAGGGCGGCGCTCTCAAAGCGGGCGTATTCGGGCGCCTCCCGCTCCGGAAACATGGATTTTATCGCCAATTACGAGCCCCTGATAGGGCTCAACGGAAACGTGATTGGCGCGATATGCTGCGGGTCGCTGCAAAATTCATACGATTACGTTTTTAAATATTTTGAGGGAATAAGGTTCGGGGCGAGCGGCTTCGCGTGGGCGGCGGAGCTCTCCGGC
>CAJMOT010000064.1 GCA_905214995.1 uncultured bacterium
CCCGCCGCTTTGCCGCGCCCCTCCCGACGCGCCGGATTCCCGCGCTTGGCCCCTGCGGGACTCCGCGCCGGCTCCGCCGCCCCCGCGGGAAATCTTCCCACGCCCTTTAATTTGGCTGGACACGCCGCGCCTTCGGTGATTTGTTAAAAGGCGTATATTCGCAAAAATATATTCGGGCGCGGACAGGCGCCCGCAAAAAGCAATCGCACGCCCGAAACGTCCCAACCGTCCGGCTGCACAAAAGGAAAAAATAATGGATCAGAAATACAGCGTCGAGGTCGAAGGCCTCGGAATAAAAATCTCCACCGGCTCGATAGCCAAGCAGGCGAACGGCTCGGTGACAATAAGCATGGGCGAAACCAACCTCCTCGTCACGGCGACCGCCGCCGGCGCCCTGCGCGACGGGCAGGACTTCTTCCCGCTCACGGTGGACTACCGCGAAACTTTCTCCGCGGCGGGCAAATTCCCCGGCGGATACTTCAAGCGCGAAGGCCGCCCCAACGAAAAGGAAATCCTCACCTCCCGTCTCTGCGACAGGCCCCTGCGCCCGCTCTTCCCCAAGGGCTTCATGAACGAAGTGCAGGTCATCGGCCTGCTGCTGTCGGCCGACATGGCAAACGACCCCGACATCCTCATGGTCAACGGCGCCTCCGCCGCGCTCCTCATTTCCGACATACCATGGAACGGCCCGATCGGCGGCGTCAGAATCGGCGAAATCGACGGCGAATTTGTCGTCAACCCCACGCACGAACAGATGCTCGACTCCACCCTCGACCTCATCTACGTAGGCAATGAGCGCGAAATGATGATGATTGAAGGCTCCGCCGAGCAATGCCCCGAAGACAGGTTCATAGAAGCTCTCGAATTCGCGCAGGTTCAGATACGGAAAATCATCGCCGCCCAGCGCGAGCTCGCCAAGCTCTGCGGCAAGCCCAAGCGCGAATTCCCGCTGGTGCTCTGCAAGCCCGAAATCATGCAGATGTGCTCCGAATACGTCGGCGGCAGGCTCCTCGACGCCGTATTCCAGGACAGCAAGCTCAAGAGGCAAGCGGACGTCGACGCCCTCATGGAAGAAACCGCCGAATTCGTCAAGGGCAAGGTCGGCGAAGATGAATTCGACATGGCGCAAATCAAGATGGCGTTCGAAGAATTGCAGGAAAAAGTCTACCGCGACAACATTCTCGACGCCGGCAAGAGGTGCGACGGCAGAACCTACATGGATCTCCGCCCGATAACCGCCAAGACGGGAGTTCTGCCGCGCGTCCACGGCAGCGCGCTGTTCTCGCGCGGCGAGACCCAGGCGCTCGTGCTCACCACCCTCGGCACCAGCCGCGACTGCCAGGAACTCGACGGGCTGACCGGCGGCACCAAGGAAAAGTCATTCATACTGCACTACAACTTTCCGCCCTACTCCGTCGGCGAAACCGGCCGCTTCGGCAGCCCGGGCCGCCGCGAAATCGGGCACGGCGCGCTCGCCGAACGCTCGCTTCTGCCGGTGCTGCCCTCCGAGGACGAATTCCCCTACGCGATCCGCGTGGTCTCCGAAATCATGGAGTCCAACGGCTCGACCTCCATGGCCTCCGTCTGCGGCGGCTGCCTCAGCCTCATGGACGCCGGCGTCCCGATCCAGACGCCCGTATCGGGCATAAGCTGCGGGCTCGTCACGCGCAAGGACGAAAGCGGCAAAATCGTCAAACACGTCGTCCTCACCGACATCATCGGCGCGGAGGATCACTTCGGCGACATGGACTTCAAAATCTGCGGAACCAAAAACGGCATCACCGGCTTCCAGCTCGACCTTAAAATCGACGGGCTGCCGATCGACATCGCGAAAGAGGCAATCTATCGCAACCGCGACGTGCGCATGAAGATTCTCGGCATAATGGCGGAAGCCATCGCCGAGCCAAATAAGGAGCTCAAGCCCTGCGCCCCGCGCATAAAGATCGTGCAGATCGACCCCGAAAAGACGGGAATGCTCATAGGGCCCGGAGGCAAGAACATCCGCCGCATAACCGAATACTCGGGCGCGCAGATAGACATAGACGACGACCACCCGGGCAGGGTCTGCATCTACGCCACGAGCGAGGAGAGCATGAGGCGCGCGGTCTCGGAAGTCGAGCTCGTCACGGGCGAAATCGAGGTCGGCAAGACCTACAAGGGCATCGTGCGCTCTATAAAGGAATTCGGCGCGTTCGTCGAATGCCTGCCGGGCAAAGAGGGGCTCGTGCACATCTCGGAGTTAGCGGACTTCCGCGTCAACAAGACCGAAGACGTCTGCAAGCTCGGCGACGAAATCCTCGTCAAATGCATAGGCATTGACGACAAGGGCCGCGTGCGCCTCTCGCGCCGCGCCGCGCTCTGCGAGCAGCAGGGGATCCCCTACGAGCCCAAGTCGAGGTAAAGGAAAAATCCATTCCGAAAAAGGCGCGCTTTCCGCGCGCTTTTTTTTGCGCCCCAAACGGACTGATCGCAAATAATGCGCCCGCAATAAAAGCACAAACCGCGCCGGTAAATCTCTTCCGGATATGCCGAAAAACCGCGCCGGAAAACTTGCCCGCGCGCGAGCCGGCTTGTCGAAAACTCATTTGCCCGAAAAAACGCAGAAAATAAGCTGAAAGTCCGTAAAATTCCCGCACTTCCACAGTTCGTTCCGAAAAACCGCCGATACCCGATTTGGCGCAATGAAAGCGAAAGCTTACTTTATTCGAAGCGCAGCGAAACTATAAAATAAGGCTTTCGGGAAGGATAATATGCGTTGGCATTTTATTTAGATATTATACAAACTCCATATACGGAAGTTTGGGGGTAGGCGCATTGGCTTTGCCAATCGCCGCAGGGGGGGTTGCCGCCATCTTCGACCGGCGCGCCACGCGCCCGCACAGCGCAACCAAGCGAGCGAATCCATTTTGGATGAAGAGCGAGGACGGGCGGCAATGCCGCTTCCATTGAAGGGGCTACGCCCCTTACGCCCATTGCTTTGCAATAGGGCTATCCCCACTATTCCCTGAATACTCCCTCGCGCGGCGTATTCGACATACGCGAGCGGTCTTGGCGGCTTCCCTAACGGAGCTATTCGCCAAAATCATTCGCCAAATCGCGGAGGGGGATTGCCTATCATTCGCTTCATCATATCCTGAACTTCGGGATCTTGAATCAGCTTGGTCTTTTCGGCGTCGTTGAGCTTGCCGTCGCCGTCCGCGTCGTATTTTTTGAAGAGCTCTTCGCGCTTTTTGCGGGCCTCTTCAAACATCGAGCGGCGCTCCTGGCGGCTGAGCTTGCCGTCTCCGTCCTTGTCGAACTTGGCGAGAATCTCCTTGGGCGGGGTGAACTCGCGGCGCGGGCCGCGCCTCTGCCTGCCGGATTCAAAGGCCTTGCGCTGCTCCTCCATAAATTCCATGAGCTCGTTTTCGTCGAGCTTGCCGTCGCCGTCCCTGTCGAATTTGGCGATTATCTCCCTCGCGAACTTTTTGCGCATCTCGGCGAGATCGGCGGTCTTCTCTTTCAACGCCTTCATCGCCGCAGCGCGCTCATCCTCGTTCAGGCGGCCGTCGCCGTCCCTGTCGAACTGCCTCATCAGCTGTACGCGCGTTTTGAGGTCGAGGGAGGATATGTCGGAAGCGGCCGTCTCCGCCTTTTCCGCGCCTTTTCCGGCGCCTTCGGACTGGGCGAAAACCGGCATTGCCGACATCGCCGCGGCTATTATGAGCACTGTCTTTTTCATGGCGTATATCTTTGTTCGCCTTAAAAAAACGCCCGCCCGCCGCAAAAGTTTCACTGCGTTTTTGTTTGAAGTATTTTTTTTCCGCCTTAGGGTGGCGGGCAAACAAAATACACAAAGGCGTCAAAATGTACCAGGTGACTTTCAGCAAACAGGCGATGGCGGAGCTCAACAAGCTCGGAAAGATCGCCCAGCTCGAAATTATCGACGCATTCGGCTCGCTCACGTCGGAGCAGCTCGAGGGGGGATTGAAGGAAATCGGCAGAATACACCGCGAGGGCAAAACCTACTACCGCCTCCGCACGGGCGACTACCGCATATACTTCGAACTCCTCGAGGACTCCCAGACCCTGCACGCGCACTACATACTCCACCACCGCACGATCGCGGACTTCGTATTCAGGTTCAAACTGCCCTTCAAGGAGGAAACTATGTTCGAGCAGGAGGACAATTTCTGGAAATACCTCGAATCCCTCAAAAAATGAGCTCCAACCAAAAGCCGGAACAGTCGCTCTGGGAAAACGTCCACCAGGCGGGCAAAATATACATTCTGCCGAATTCCTTTACCGCGGGAAACCTGTTTTTCGGGTTTCTGTCAATAATTCTCTGCGTTCAGGGCAAATTCAACGCCGACTCCACGGACAGGACGATAGACCACATCGCCGCCCTAATAACCCCAAATTATACGGCGGGCACGCCGAGCACGGGGTATTACGTCCTTGCGATAATCTGCATACTCGCGTCGTTTTTCTGCGACGCGCTCGACGGCAGGGTGGCGCGCGCGAGCGGCAAGACCTCCCTCTTCGGCAAGGAGTTCGACTCCATCGCCGACAGCGTGTCGTTCGGGATAGCGCCGTGCCTGTTGATGTTCTTCATGATACTCCAACCTTCCGCCATGCTCTCCGACACGTGGATAAGGCTGCTGCGAAACACCGGCTGGCTGATAGGGTTTATCTTTATGCTCTGCGCCGCCATAAGGCTGGCGCGCTTCAACGTGCTCACAAATCCCTACATAAACGGGCACGAAAAGTATGAAAAGGGCGATTTCAGCGGCCTTCCCGCGCCCGCCGCGGCGGGGACGGTGGCGTCAATTGCGCTCACGATGCTAAGCTTCGATCTCCAGGCGTTCACGCCGCTGCTCATTCCGCTGATGCTTTTGATAGCGTGGCTTATGATAAGCAATTTCCCATACCCGTCGTTCAAGCACATAAATTGGACGACGAGCATGAGGTTCAGATCGTTCGTCGCGCTTATAATCTGCATAATACTGATAGTCGCCCTGCGCGAGTGCAGCTTTGCGATAATATTTTTGGCGTACGTCTTTTACCCGCCCATAAAGTATATTCCGCGCGCGATAAAAATATTTTCGTATCTGCGCAGGCAGCGCGCGAACGGCGCGAAAAAATCCGCCCGCTGATTGGGCGGGATTTTGGAGGGACTTATCTCCGCCCGCCGGACGCGGCTTTGCCGCCGTATCCGCGTGCCGCCTGACGCGGCGGGACGGGAATGCGCATTCGGATCCCATATGTTAAATGCGCGGCGGCGGAGGGCGCGCCTTCGGGGAACGGATTCGGCTTGTCCGCAATACCGAATGCTCAGGAATACGGCGCAAAAAGGGGAATGGAAATGGAACAAAAAGGCGGCCAAATGGCGCGGCGGATTTTCGTTTGGGGGGGGGAGATTTTCTTAAAAGGGGGATATATTTTAAATAATGTTAGAGACGATAAGGACTTAAAATTTTCTTGCAAAATTTAATATATATTTTAGGCTTCCGAATATTATGACCCAATACCATTTGCACACATTCCGCAAAATCGCCGCTCTGCCGGCATTGTTAGCCTCTTGCGCCCTTTCCCACGCGGCGCAGGATTTGTATTTTAACGAGAGTTTGAACTCTTCCCACCCGCTATTTGGGACAGAGCTCCAACTGGTTCACCAATGCGGAAAGAACCGAACAGTTTACGGGAACTCTCGGTTCCGGCTACAACGGCATAGTGAATACTGAAAGCGTGGTCTACGGCACCGTAACGGGCACAATCGGCCTCAGCCTCAATTCGCTGACCTACAACATTTCCAATGCCACAATGAACAACGGGTATATGGTTTCGTTCGGATACGGCGGCATGGCAAATCTCGCGGAAGACTTTAATTTGAACGTCACTCTGGGAACCGGCACCGGCGGCAATCCTCTCGAAGAAACAATCAGAATGTACGGCAATAACACGTTCAATATCGGCGGAGACTTCAACATAGACTACAACCGCGCCGGCAGCGGCAGGTATCTCGTCGTCAATATTAAAACCGATTCAACGGCGGCCGCCACGTCAAACACTTTCCGCGTCGCGGGCGACATAAATATAATTTCCCGCCAAGCGGACGCCAGGGTGAGGCTCAATACGAATATTACCCAGTTTACTGTGGGCGGAATTATCGACATGTCGGCTCTCCAATGGACGATAGGCGCCCCCGGAGCGGGCTACGCCTCCACAGCCTCCGTAGGCGGTCTAACCACCACGGGCAGCGTATTGGGCTGGCTCAGGAGCGACGGCGGCGTTGGAATGAGCACTCTGATATTCACAAATTCCACCCGCCAAGACGCCTCCGTGACTTACGGATATACATCCGATACGGAGTCCGCGCTCAATATCACGATGAGGGCTTCCAACGCCCAAAACGGCTATCAGATTTTGAGATTCCGCTCCGGAGCGTACGACGCCACCGACGCAAATTTGGGCGACGTAATTATCGACACTGGAAGGCTCGACTTGGGAATGCACTCCGAAATGAAGGGCAATAGGCTCTCTATTTCCGGAACGCAAGCCGTTTTCAGCGCGACGGCGACCGACAGCGGAGAGATCGGGACAGTCACATTCGACGAGGGCGAATGGTACGCCGGCAAAATCGTCGTGGACATTGAGGGAGAACTCGCCTACGACAAGATAGTATTCAACGGCAGGTTCGACAAGACAGGCAGCGACCGCGACATGGGTTTTGAATTTTCCTTCGACGCATACGCAATGAGGGAGTTCATCTCCACGGGCGGCGGGGAATTTATCCTCGAAGACGTGATAACCTACGAGACCGGCAGCTCAATGGCGGGTACGGTGCTCGAGGGAAGCGCGAGCGGAATCCGGTGGGAAGCGGTCTTCGGCGACACTTCGCTCTCCGTCTCTTTCACCGTCCCCGAACCCGCGGCTGTCGCGGCAATCCTCGGCGCAATCGCTCTCGCTTTTGCCGCGCACCGCAGGAGGAGGTAAACGGGACGCGCCGTTTCAAAACGATAAAAAAAGGCGGCAACTCTCGGAGTTTGCCGCCTTTTTTACGGGCGAAAAAGTTCTTCCGTCCGCGCCGCCTCAAATGCGCTATTCTGAAAGCGGGCGGATTTTTATGTTCCTAAACTCGGTGGAAGCCGTGCCGTGCAAACCCTGCAAGCCGATCTTGCCCTTGGTGGGAATTTCGGACTTCTTGTGCTTGGTAAGCCACGCCGGTATTTCCACGCCGTTGGGCCCCTTCTTGTTGTCCGTCCACTGCGAGAGGTCGATTTTTGAGGCGTGCTTTCCGTCGATCCATACGTCGATGTTCTTGCCCTTGCAGACAACCTTCATTTTGCTCCACACGCCGAGCGGAACGGTGGTGTCGTACTCGGGGGAAACATGGCCGAAAATCGCGCCGTTGTGGGTTATCGGCCTGCTTGAGTAGCGCGGGTCGGTGTTGTCGGCGATTTGAATTTCCATGGAATTGGGAATCCAGTCCTTCGCGTCGGTACAGTAGACCACTATCCCGCTGTTGGAGCCCTTTTCGAGCTTGTACTCAAGCTCTATTTCAAAGTTTTCGTAGTCGCCCTTCGTGAAGATTATCTGGTCTTTATTGGACTTCAAAACGCCGTTTTTGTCGAAACTCCACACGCCCTTTTCATACACGGCGTCGGAGAGGTCGGGCTTAAAGAGGTCCGTAAAGCCGTCGCTGTCGGATACGGCGGAAGAACATCCGCCTAAGGCGAGGGCCGAGGCGGAAACTAAGGCTGCTATAAACGTTTTCATGAGCCGATTATCCGCGGCGCGGAAAAAATTTGCAAACAAAAAAGGCAGTGCGCGAAACTCCCGCGCGGCGCTTCATCGGCATAGCGGCGGCGGCAAACCGGACATTCCCCGGCGGGCGCGCTTCGGCGGGAAATCACGCGCCGAAAGACGGCCGGCGTTGCGGGGAACGCACGGGCCAACCCCGCAAAAGTTCACGCGCTCCTCCGCGCAATTCTTTCGCGGGGCGCGAAAACTACTCCCAATCCGCGCGCGATTAAAGCGGAAAACGCTGTCAGTTTACAGTAAACTAAAAAATTTCGCTTTTTATCTTTCGCAAAGGCGCGAAATTTTTATATATGGGGAACGTTATGAAACCGATGATTATGAAATTGTTCACCCCCCCCCCGCTACATATTGAATTGCAATAACTTATTGCAATTTGCCGCCGTGCTTTCGGCGTTGCCGTTTTTCCTGAGTTCCGCATTCGCGGCGCAGGATTTGTACTTCAATACAGCCGACTCCCCCGCTTTTAACAGGTATTTGAACGACAGTTCCAACTGGTTTACCGACGAGGGACGCACGCAACAGTTTGAGGGAACTCTTGGCCCAGACTACAACGGAATAGTCTCGGGCGCAACCGTGATTGCGGTCACCGGAACGGATTTGGATTTAAATTCCCTACAGATAACCTGTGAAAACGGCGCGAGCATAACGCTGACTTTGGGAAGCTCCATAACGCTCGCGCAAGATCTGACGTTCGATATGAATTCGAGCGGCATTGGCGGGACTCTGGCGCTATACGATTCTTTTAAAGTCGGCGGAAATATGACGATAGACTGCTCTTCAATGGGGGGCGAAACGGCTTCTACGCCGACTTTCTCCCTGAGAGGGGAATCCGCCAACGCCCGAATGGACATAAGCGGCGACTTTTCCGTAAGCCCCGGAAGCCCGAACGCCGCAAATTTGCGCATGTACACAAGCTCGGACATCTCTGTCGGCGGAATAATGCATATGGACAACCTGCGGTGGCAAAATTCGAGCAGGCAGCACTACCATACGCTCGGCGGAATGTCCGGAAGCGGCGGCATCGTGCTCTACAACGGGTCAATTTCCATGAATCTGACCAACTCCACAGCGCAGGAAACTTCCCTCACATTCGGAACGACGGCGGAAAATTCGACATTCGACATTTCAATGAACGGCTCGACTTCCGGGCGGCAAACCATAAGGTTCCGCGCCGGAACGCCGGAGGGGACGGACGGCAACATAAACGACGTGACGGTCGGTTCCGGCAGGCTCGATCTGGGAATGCACTCTGAAATGAAGGGCAACAGGCTCTCTATTTCCGGAACCGAAGCCGTTTTCAGCGCGACGGCAAGCGACAGCGGAGAGATCGGGACAGTCGCATTCAACGAGGGCGAATGGTATTCCGGAAAAATCGCCGTGGACATTGAGGGAGAACTCGCCTACGACAAGATAGTGTTCAACGGCAGGTTCGACAAGACAGGCAGCGACCGCGACATGGGTTTTGAATTTTCCTTCGACGCATACGCAATGAGGGAGTTCATCTCCACGGGCGGCGGGGAATTTATCCTCGAAGACGTGATAACCTACGAGACCGGCAGCTCAATGGCGGGTACGGTGCTCGAGGGAAGCGCGAGCGGAATCCGGTGGGAAGCGGTCTTCGGCGACACTTCGCTCTCCGTCTCTTTCACCGTCCCCGAACCCGCGGCTGTCGCGGCAATCCTCGGCGCAATCGCTCTCGCTTTTGCCGCGCACCGCAGGAGGAGGTAAACGGGACGCGCCGTTTCAAAACGATAAAAAAAGGCGGCAACTCTCGGAGTTTGCCGCCTTTTTTACGGGCGAAAAAGTTCTTCCGTCCGCGCCGCCTCAAATGCGCTATTCTGAAAGCGGGCGGATTTTTATGTTCCTAAACTCGGTGGAAGCCGTGCCGTGCAAACCCTGCAAGCCGATCTTGCCCTTGGTGGGAATTTCGGACTTCTTGTGCTTGGTAAGCCACGCCGGTATTTCCACGCCGTTGGGCCCCTTCTTGTTGTCCGTCCACTGCGAGAGGTCGATTTTTGAGGCGTGCTTTCCGTCGATCCATACGTCGATGTTCTTGCCCTTGCAGACAACCTTCATTTTGCTCCACACGCCGAGCGGAACGGTGGTGTCGTACTCGGGGGAAACATGGCCGAAAATCGCGCCGTTGTGGGTTATCGGCCTGCTTGAGTAGCGCGGGTCGGTGTTGTCGGCGATTTGAATTTCCATGGAATTGGGAATCCAGTCCTTCGCGTCGGTACAGTAGACCACTATCCCGCTGTTGGAGCCCTTTTCGAGCTTGTACTCAAGCTCTATTTCAAAGTTTTCGTAGTCGCCCTTCGTGAAGATTATCTGGTCTTTATTGGACTTCAAAACGCCGTTTTTGTCGAAACTCCACACGCCCTTTTCATACACGGCGTCGGAGAGGTCGGGCTTAAAGAGGTCCGTAAAGCCGTCGCTGTCGGATACGGCGGAAGAACATCCGCCTAAGGCGAGGGCCGAGGCGGAAACTAAGGCTGCTATAAACGTTTTCATGAGCCGATTATCCGCGGCGCGGAAAAAATTTGCAAACAAAAAAGGCAGTGCGCGAAACTCCCGCGCGGCGCTTCATCGGCATAGCGGCGGCGGCAAACCGGACATTCCCCGGCGGGCGCGCTTCGGCGGGAAATCACGCGCCGAAAGACGGCCGGCGTTGCGGGGAACGCACGGGCCAACCCCGCAAAAGTTCACGCGCTCCTCCGCGCAATTCTTTCGCGGGGCGCGAAAACTACTCCCAATCCGCGCGCGATTAAAGCGGAAAACGCTGTCAGTTTACAGTAAACTAAAAAATTTCGCTTTTTATCTTTCGCAAAGGCGCGAAATTTTTATATATGGGGAACGTTATGAAACCGATGATTATGAAATTGTTCACCCCCCCCCCGCTACATATTGAATTGCAATAACTTATTGCAATTTGCCGCCGTGCTTTCGGCGTTGCCGTTTTTCTGGAGTTCCGCATTCGCGGCGCAGGATTTGTACTTCAATGAAAGCCTTTCGAACGACGACAGGTATTTGAACGAAAGTTCAAACTGGTTTACCGATGAGGGGAGGACGCGGCAATTTGACGGAACCCTCAGTTCCGACTACAACGGAATAGTAAACCGCGAGGGTGCGTCCAAGCATGTGGCGGCAACCGGAACGCTGGAGCTAAACTCGCTGTCTTTCATCATGTCGAACGTCTCCTCCGCAAGCGCGGGAGATAATCTGCTGTCATTGGGCGGCTCTGTCGCCCTGTCGGGAGATTTGAATTTCGATATTTCCATGTCGGAATCCGATACGTCGGGCGCCAACGTAAACGACAGCATTTATCTGTATTCCGGCAGCGCGAAGCTGACTGTGGGCGGCGACGTCAATATAAGCTATTCCCAACCCGGAAACACATTTTATTCCCTGCGCATGCTATACGCCGGCAATGTCAGCGGCGGAGACAGCGCGGAAGTGTCCGTCGGGGGCGATTTCAACGCGGGTTCCCCGACCGGCTCGGCGTTAAGGCTCAACATATCGGTGGCGAATTTCAGGGTAGACGGGGTTATGAATATCGGCAACACTATCTGGACCCTCAGTTCGTCCGCCAATAACGGCGGCTCGTCATACTTGTCGAGGACGATAGGCGGGCTTGACTCCGGCGGGCAATCGGGCTCGATAATAACGACCGCAACCGCGATAGACACGGGGCTCGTATTCAAAAACGCGGCGCAGTGCGAGTGGCTCGGAAGTTTCGGGGCAAACGGCAACCTCAACTTGTCGATGGAAGCTTCCGACGCGCAAAACGGCAGGCAAATCATAAGGTTCACACGCAAAGGATACGGCGATTCCGCCGACATAAACGATGTCACGGTGTCCAACGGCAGGCTCGATCTGGGAATGCACTCCGAAATGAAGGGCAACAGGCTCTCAATCTCCGGAAGTCAAGCCGTTTTCAGCGCGACGGCGACCGACAGCGGAGAGATCGGAACAGTCACATTCGACGAGGGCGAATGGTACGCCGGCAAAATCGCCGTGGACATTGAGGGAGAACTCTCCTACGACAAGATAGTATTCAACGGCAGGTTCGACAAGACAGGCAGCGACCGCGACATGGGTTTTGAATTTT
>CAJMOT010000065.1 GCA_905214995.1 uncultured bacterium
AGAATAGAAAACAGTAAATGCTTGCCCAAGGCGCTTAAACGGATTTTAAGAAAGAAATGAAAACAATACAATTACAACTATTAATAATATTAACCATCATATGCGCCGGTTGCGCATGGAGACAAAACCATCAAGGTATAAAATTGGCCGCTGAGGGCATCACAACAAGTACAATGTATTTCAATGCAAATAAGGATGTATTAAGACATTTACTATTAGAAAGTTTAACAAATCGAGGATATATAATTGATAAAATTGACGGCTACAATATTTCCGCATCTACGACAACTGGGGCCGTAGAGCAACAAATAGTAGCCAAATATAACATAACGGTAGATAACGAAAAAATATATATCGACACAAAAGGCAGTTCATTCAAAGGAACTCCATTTCTTCCTGTACGCTTTTTAAAGATATTAAGAAAGGATATCAAAGAGTCATTAGGGGAAGAAAAATGAGACGGGAAATAATCTATGCCCAACGTGCCCGGGGTTCGTCCCGCCGCCGGTAAAATCGTTTCTGTGCGCATACGACTTTTCCGGAAAAATCCTGAGGCTTTTCTGCATGTGCGCCCCCGCCCGCCCCCTCGAATTCGCCCTGTCGGTATGCGCCCTGTGCCCGGGCGCGTCGGTCGAAATATTCTGCGCCCGCGGAGGCCGCGCGCGGGCCGGATGCCCGTTCGCATTCCGCCCGCATCCCTAAGCCGACAGGTCCTGCTTGGGAGAAATGCCGAAAAGCCGCTTGTATTCCCTGCTGAACTGCGTGGGGCTTTCGTAGCCGACCGCATAGGCGGCGCGCGCCACGGTTTCGTTTTCGGCAATCATCAGCCTCTTGGCCTCGTGCAGCCTAAGATTCTTCTGGTACTGTATGGGGCTCACGGACGTGACCTTCCGGAAATGCCTGTGGAACGTCGTGGGCGCCATGTTCACGTATCTGGCCAAATCCTCTATTCTGAACGGCCGCGAAAAATTTTCTTTGAGCCACTTCACCGCCCGGCTTATCTGGTTGCTCTGCGTGCCTATGGTGCAGAACTCGCGCACATGCCTTCCCATCGGGCTTATGAGCAGGCGCGAATAAATCTCGCGTATCGTTATGGGCGCCAAAACGGGTATTTCGTCTTTTCTGTCCAAGAGGTCAACAAGCCTCAAAAACGCGCCCATCATGCCCTCGTCCGCGTCGGAAACCGCCAGCCCCCTGCAAAGCCCGTCGCCGCTTATTTTTTCAAGGGGCATCTCGGAAATCATCTGCGAGATTGCGCCGATATCGAGGTCGACGGACATGGTTATGAGCGGTTTCTGCGGGCTCGCCTCCACAACATAACTAGTGCCCGGAACGTCTATTCCGGGAACGAGGCACTGGTTTTCGCGGTAGACGGTTTCCTCCGAGCCCACGACCGCCCTCTTGCTGCCCTGCACCATCAAAATCACTTTGGGCCTGTAAAAACACTTCTCCGAACGCGCGGCGTCGTCAACGCGGTTCATGTAAAACCCCGGAATGTCCGTGGAGACGTACCCGGGAACCGCGAGACGCTTTAATGCGGCCTTTTTCAGCTGCGCGCTTATTTTTGATATGCCCATAAAAATTTTCCTTTGCCCGTAAAAATGAAAAAAACTGAATATTTTTTTGTCCCGACGGAATATATAGACTAAATATGCGCAGTCAAGTTCAAGAGCGGCAGGATTGGGCAGATTTTACATATAACCCACCGGCGCGAAGGGCCTTGGGAAACGAAAGTTCCCGCGCCGGCTAAAAAAAATATTTTGGGCGAGGTATTCCCCAAAGGAATGTTTCGACATAAATTATAAGCATTTGCAATCCCGCAAAAAAAATGCGATAATCAAACCGCAAAGGCAAGGAGCTCGGTTTAACGCCATGCGGCGCAATCCGGCGGTCCCGGCAATCTGAAACAAACCCGCAACCCAAGAAAATATGAAAAAAATATTCCAAATTTCCGCCGCCGTCGCCCTGGCGCTGTCGGCGGCGTTCGCGCCCGCATCGGGGCTGTCGAAGACGGAAAACGATAAAAATGCAAAGCAGATGAAAACCGATAAAATCAAACTGGCAATCAAAGGCGGCAGGACATTCACCGCGACTCTCGCGGACAATTCCTCCGCGCGCGCGCTGATGGAGCTTCTCGAAAAGGGCGACATCTCAATAGAAATGGAGGACTATGCCCGCATGGAAAAGGTCGGACCGCTGGGCGCGAACCTGCCGAGAAACGACGAGCGGATTTCCGCGGGGCCCGGCGACCTTATTCTCTACCAGGGGCGCAACCTCGTAATATATTACGCGCCCAATTCATGGAACTTCACCCGCCTCGGCAAAATAGACAACGCCACGCGCGACGATCTCGTCTCCGCGCTCGGAGCGGGGAGCGTCACCGTGACCCTCTCCGCGGGCCGGTGAATGAAAAATCAACCCGCGCGGCGCGCCGCTTTCCAAACTTGGAAAACCGCCGAAAAGCGCGCGGCAAAACTGCCGACAGATTTCCAATAAAAAAGGGCTCCGCGCACGCGGAACCCTTTGCGCATTTTTAAAAGGCCGTTAACGGTCGACCCCGACAAATTTTCCCGACGCGTCGAATTTGAGCTCGAGTCCGTCGATCAGCTCCACTTCCCAGCCGTATAACTCTTTCGAGACGGACTTTATTTTGCGCCCCTTGTAGTTTGAATCCACATACGACGCGATTGCCGCCGGAAGTATCGAAGCGGGAACTCCGGTATATTTGCTTTCGACGTCGGTCCACGCGCCGCTTGCGTCGAAATCTATTTTGCTGCCGTCGGAAAGCGCGACATCGTATTCGACGGGCTTCGTCAGAGAAGCGTCTATTTCAATCCCCACGATTTTCGCGTTGGGGAAAACCTTAGAGGCGAATTCCAAAGCGGGCTTCGGAAGCCTGTTCACGTCTGTCGTGATTTCGTCCGCCGAAAGGCCGCCAAACGGCAGTCCGGCGGCGAATATCAGCGCCATTATTTTGGATATATTCTTTGCCATAAGATTTCACTTTCAATGGAATCTTTGAATGTTCAACAATAAAATAAACGCCCGCCCCGCGGATAATTTTGCGCCGCGGCGCGAATCAGCACCCTTTTTACGAATCCCGCGCTGTGCGCTAAAAATGCCGCAACGCGCGGCATAGGAGCCGCGCCGCCGCGAAAATTCTACATCACGAAGCGCGATTTCAATTCGGCGAGAAAAACCTTTGCCGCCTCCGAAAAATACCTGTCCTTTTTCCAGACGACATTTAACCCCGCCTCGACTTTCGGCATCAACGGCCTGAAACACAGCCCGCTGCCCTCGCCCGTGTCGGCGAGCTTGTCGAGGGTTATGGCGTACCCCACCCCCTCGCGCACCATTACTCCCGCATTGTATATTAAATTATAAGTTGCCGCAATGTCGAATTTTTCAAGATCCTCCCCGAGCCACTCCGCGAGATCGTTCTTGGAATACGCGCGGTTTGCCACTTGGCGCGATACGAGCAGCGGCTGCCCGAACAAGTCCTTCTTTTGGATTCTCATCTTTGCGGCAAGCGGGCTGTCGGAGCGCATCAGCACGCCCCATACGTCCTTGTCCGGAAGGTTTACGTAGTCGTATTTGGACAAGTCCGCCGGCTGTATCAAAAGTCCGAAGTCGAGCAGGCCCTTATCGAGCTTTTCGGTCACGTCGTCGGCGTTGCCGCTGTAAAGGTTGTACCTTATGCGCGGATGGCTTCGGCGCAGATTCCGGACTATTTCGCCTATGCGCTTCATGGCGTAGGTCTCTCCGCCGCCTATGTATACGTATCCGCCGGCGCCGCGACCGTCGCGGCTGGCGAATTCCGAAAGGGTCCTGTCGGCCATGTCCAGAATTTCCTCCGCGCGCTTTTTCAGCAAAACGCCGTTCTCGGTAAGCCTGACGCTGTGGCTGCCGCGCTCGAAAAGCTTGTGGCCGAGCTCGTCTTCGAGATCCATAATCTGCCTTGAAAGCGTCGGCTGCGTCACGTGCAGAAGGTTCGCAGCGCCCGTCACGCTGCCTTCGCGGGCCACCGCAAGAAAATATTTTAGCACCCTAAGTTCCATAAGCTTTCCCTTTGCGCGAAAAATTTTCGAGCATGTGAAATACCTGTCAAGCATATCTTATTATAGAATATAAGTATTTGCTATTTCACTAAAATGAGCGATAATAAAACAGGAAACGGGCCAAACGGCGCCGGGCGCAAAACTCCCGCAATGCGCGCGAAAATGGCGGCCTCCGGCAAATTGGAAACGGCATAAAAAGGCGAAAATTTATGAAGCAGATAAAAAACAGGCATTTCGAGGGCGAACGCCCGCTGTTCGGCGCGCGCGACCTCATTTTGGAAAACGTGACAATCCGCGCCGGCGAATCGGCATTGAAGGAATGTTCCGGCGTGAAGGCGGCAAACTGCCGCTTTGAAGGCAAATATCCGTTCTGGCACAACGACGGGTTCACGATAAAAAACTGCCTCTTCACCGAGGGAGCCCGAGCGGCAATCTGGTACTCCAAGAACCTGCTGATGCTCGACACCATCGTCGAAGCCCCGAAGATGTTCCGCGATTCAAGCGGCATAAGGCTCGAAAACGTCCGCCTGCCGAACGCGCTCGAAACGTTTTGGAAATGCTCCGACATCGAGCTCAAAAACGTGAGCGCAGACAGGGGGGACTACCTGTTCATGGGCTCTTCGGGGATATGGATAGAGGACTTTATTTTAAACGGGAACTACTCATTCCAATACTGCCGGGATATCGAGATTCGAAACGCGGACATAAATTCAAAGGACGCCTTCTGGAATTCCGAAAACGTCACGGTGCGCGATTCCATAATTGACGGCGAATACCTCGGGTGGCACACTAAAAATCTAAAACTGATAAACTGCAAAATTTCCGGAACCCAGCCGCTGTGCTATGCAAAAGGCCTTGTAATGGAAAACTGCTCTATGGGCGGCGACGCCGATCTCTGCTTTGAATACTCGACGCTCGACGCCTCGATATGCGGCGCGGTAAAGAGCGTGAAAAATCCCGCGGGCGGCCGCATATTCGCCGGCTCAATAGGAGAAATAATTCTGGACGGGAACTGCAAAAACCCCGGCGGCTGCGAAATCCGCACGAACGAAAAAAAATCGGCATGAACGAAAAATTCGACTTTGACGCCCCGAACGACCGGCGCGGCACAAGCTCCCTGAAATGGGACAGCGAAAGCGTCCCGGACATCCTGCCCATGTGGGTGGCAGACATGGATTTCAAAACCGCGCCGTCGGTGGTGAAAGCCTTGAAATCGCGCGCCGAAAGCGGGATTTTCGGGTACGCGAAAACCTCCGGCGACTTTTACGAAAGCCTGATAAAATGGTTTGCGCGAAGGCACGCGGTTTCCTTCAAGCGCGAGTGGATTCTGTACACAACCGGCGTCGTGCCGGCGCTTTCGGCGATAATCCGCGCGCTATCTTCCCCCGGCGACAAAGTAGTCGTGCAGGAGCCCGTGTACAACTGCTTTTTCTCGTCGATACGCAACAACGGCTGCGAAATATCGCCGAATCCTTTGAGGCTTTCGGGCGGGCGCTACGAAATCGACTTTGAAGATCTGGAAAAAAAGCTCTCAGACCCTAAGGCGAAAATTCTTCTGCTGTGCTCTCCGCACAACCCCTCCGGAAGGGTATGGGCGCGGGAGGAGCTCGAGGCCGTCGGCGAACTCTGCCTAAAACACGGCGTCTTTATAATCTCCGACGAAATCCACTGCGACCTGGTTTTGGGCGGGCGCAAGCACACGCCGTTCCTGTCGCTCGGCGAAAGGTTTGCGGCAAACTCCGCGACCTGCGTCTCGCCGAGCAAAACGTTCAACCTCGCGGGCCTGCAAGTCGCCGACATTATCGCGCCCGACGAATCCGCAAGGGCGAAAATAGACAGGGCGCTGAACGTCAATGAAGTCTGCGAGATAAGCCCGTTTGCCATAGACGCGCAGACGGCGGCGTACTCCGGCGGCGAAGAATGGCTCGAGGCGCTGAAAGGCTATTTGCGCGGGAATTTTGAGTTCCTTTCGGAATTTCTGCGCCGACGCCTCCCGAAGCTCTCCGCTATGGATTTGGAGTCCACTTACCTCCCGTGGATAGACTGCCGCGCGACCGGAATGAAGTCCGAAGAAATTTCCAGACTTCTGTATGAAAAGGGGCGGGTGCGGATAAACCCGGGGACGCTCTACGGAAAATCCGGAGAGGGCTTTATGCGGATGAACATCGCCTGCCCGCGCTCGTCGCTGCGCGAGGGGCTTGAAAGGACGGCGCGCGCCCTGGAATGAGCACTTCGGAAAATTGCGCGCGCGGCGGAAAGGCCGCGCTAATCGCCGCCTATTTCCTGGTATATGTCGTATGGGGTTCGACCTACTATTTCATAGGGGTCGCGTTGCGCGGGTTTGCGCCGTTTACCCTCGGGGGCGCAAGGTTCGCCGCCGCGGGGCTGATTCTCCTCTGCATATGCGCGCTGAAAGGCGAGGACGTATTCAACAAAAGCCTGATAAAAAAATCCGCCGTGAGCGGAGCGGTTCTGCTCTTTATAGACATGGCGGTCGTAATGCTCGCGCAAAGATATGTGACGAGCGGGATCGTCGCAATAGCGGCGTCGTCCACCGCGATATGGATAATGGCGCTCGACGTCCCGATGTGGGGGGAAAACTTCAAAAGCCCGCGCCGCGCGCTCGGAATGCTCGCCGGATTTTTCGGGGTCGCAATGCTCTTCTGGGAACAGGCGGCGTCCGGCGGAAATTCGGGGCGCGGGGAAATCGGAATGGCGATGCTCGTTTTCGGATGCGTCTCGTGGTCCCTGGGCACGCTGTACGCCAAATACAAATCCTCGCGAGAGGAAAGCTCCGGCGATTTCGCGGGAGGGGCGTGGCAGATGGCGTTTGCGAGCGCCTGCTTTTGGGCCTGCGCGCTCCTGTTTGAAAAGCCGTCGGAAACGGATTTTTCCGAAGTTCCGAAATCGGCGTGGGCGGCGCTCGCATACCTAGTATTCTTCGGCTCGATACTGGCGTACTCCGCCTATATATGGCTTCTGAAAGTAAGGCCCGCCGCGGAAGTCGGGACGCACGCCTACGTCAACCCCGTTGTGGCGGTGGCGCTCGGGGCGTTCGCGGGAGGCGAGAGCGTTTCGCCCGCGCAGATAGCGGGGCTCGCGCTCATACTTGCGGGCGTTGCCATGGCGACCATGCCTCCCTCCCAACACCTTTCAAAACGCGCCGAAAAATGAACGGCCTTTCGCCAACATCGCCCTCGAAAAGGCGCATGATTCTCGACTCCCTGCGGGGTTTCGCGCTGCTGGGAATATGCCTCGCAAACTTTCAGGAATTTTCCCTGTATTCCTTTCTGCCCGCAAGCGTCGCGGAATCAATGCCGTCGGCGGCCATCGACAAAGCCGTGAAATATCTGCTGTACGCCTTTGTCGACGGAAAATTTTACAGCATATTTTCAGTCCTCTTCGGAATAGGATTTTCGATAATCCTGCGCAACGCCGCGCAAAAGGGCGCGGACGGGACGAAACTTTTTTACCGCAGAATGGCGGGGCTCGCCGCAATCGGCTTCGCGCACCTGACGCTCGTTTGGAGCGGGGACATTCTCCTGCTCTACGCGCTCGTCGGAATGCTGCTGCCTCTGTTTCTAAATATGTCCGACCGCAAAATTCTCGCGATAGCCGCCGTCCTGATAGCCCTCCCGGTCGGAGCGGATTTTTTGAGGGAGGCAAGCGGCGGAAAATTCGACCCCGCCCTGCCCGCAATCCGCGCGCAGGAATATTTCAATTCGCTCTACGGCATTAGCGGCGAGAATTTCCACACGTGGCTGCGCGACGCCGAAAGCTATGCGGACGTAATGAAATTCCTCGTCCAGGGTGCGTTTGTGCGGATTCGGGAATTTATAGACGGCAACAGGGTTTTCAAGGTTCTGGCGCTGTTTTTGATAGGTTTTTGCATAGGCCGCAACGGGCTATACGCAAACCTTAAACAAAACGTCCCGCTCTTAAAAAGGGCGGCCGTATGGGGATTCGCCGCGGGGCTTCCGCTCTCTATCGCGTATTCGTTCAGCGCGGCGGGAGGGCGCGCGTGGGGGCTGACGGCCCACTCCGCCCTATACGCGGCGAGCGTAATCCCGACGGCGCTCGCATACATGGCGGCCATATGCCTTTTATATGCACGGTTCGGAGAAAATCCGATTTTCAGGATTTTCTCGTATCCCGGGAAAATCGCCCTAACAAACTATATCGGGCAGTCGCTTTGCGGAATGTTCATATTTTACGGAATCGGGCTCGGATTCGGCGCCGATACCGGACTTGCGCGCGCGGAGCTCGCCGCGTGCGGCGTGTTTTTCGCGCAGGCGGCTTTCAGTTTTTTCTGGACGAAATATTTTAATTTCGGCCCCGCTGAATGGATTTGGAGGATGTCCACATACGGCAGGTTTTTAAATATAAGAAAGCGGGCGCAGCGCTGAACCTCCAAAACGCAAGAGCGAAAAAAATCCGAAAAACCGCCCGACGCAACCGCGCCGGCCCGGGCCGCATTTTCGCGCGGCGTCCTCCGGATTGTGTCGGCGCCCGCTTCCGAAAGTCCGAAATAGCGCGCCTTTCCCTCCGATATAAGCTCCGCAACCGTTCCCGCGACGTCCTCTATCGGAACGTTCGGGTCAACGCGGCGCTGATAGAGGAGGTCAACATAATCCGTGCGCAGGCGCCTGGGGATTGTTCGGCCGTTTTGCGAATATGTTCCTGGCGGCTGTTCAACCCTCCCTCTTCGGAAATCATTCCGAATTTGGTCGCCGCGACCGCATCCTCCCTAAACGGCTCAACGGCTTCGCCGACAAGCTCCTCGTTGACGAACGGGCCGTAAGCTTCCGCGGTGTCGAAAAAGGCGATTCCGCGCTCCCGCGCATGGCGGATGGCATCCACCCCCTCCCGGCGCGAAACCGCCGCTCCCATTCCGAAACTCAGATTCATGCATCCCATTCCGATGGCAGAGACCTCTAATTTTCCCAATTTTCTAACCTTCATAATCTTTTACTCATTTTAACCTTTTGCATAAGCGCCGGAAATTCCGGAGTTTTTTTCGCGGCGATTTTATACGGGAATGGGGAAAATGCAAATATACGCAACTGCCTAAAATCAGCCTTATCCTGCCCGCATAAACCGGCGGAGCGCGGAAATAAAAAGCGGGCGAATATAATGCTTTTTAAGCATATCATATTATTACATATAAGTATTTGCTATTTTGCAAAATTTGTACGATAATGCGTTCAGAAACCGAAATGAAAAACGCAATGCTTATAACAACCGCGCTCGCGGCCGCCGCGCTCTGCGCCGATGCCGGACAGCCGCGGGAAAACGAAAGGGGAAACAATATGGAAGAACTGAAACTCACCAGCGAATGGGACAAAGTGTTCCCGAAAAGCGACAAAGTCGGCCACCGCAAGGCCACATTCAAAAACCGCTACGGCATAACGCTCGCCGCGGACGTTTACGCGCCCAAAAGCGCAACCGGAAAGCTTCCGGCTATAGCCGTCTGCGGTCCGTTCGGCGCGGTGAAGGAGCAGTCGTCGGGCCTCTACGCCCAGACGATGGCGGAGCGCGGGTTTCTTGCAATAGCCTTCGACCCGTCGTACACCGGCGAAAGCGGCGGATCACCGCGCTATGTGGCCTCTCCCGACATCAACACTGAGGATTTCTGCGCGGCCGTAGATTTCCTCTCCAACCTCGACGGCGCCGATCCCGAACGCATAGGGATCATCGGAATCTGCGGATGGGGCGGCATGGCGCTCAACGCGGCGGCTGTCGACACGCGCATCAAGGCGACCGTCACATCCACCATGTACGACATGAGCCGCGTCACCGCAAACGGCTACTTCGACTCAATGGACGCCGGCAAGCGCGACGAGCTCCGCGTCCGTTTCTGTTTCCATCAGCTCCCGGATCTGCTTCTGAAAACAGCCTGTGTGTCCCTGCTTTCCCGGCAGATAACAGAAGGAAAAGTTCTCCAGATTTGCATCTGCAAAAACCAGCTCCGGCTGCAGAACGAGGCCGTCCGGTGCAAGCAGGTACTGCCCCAGTTCTTCGAGAAGATCCAGCAGCTGTTCAAACAGTTTCCGCAGCGCCTCCGCCCCAATCGAGCGCTGTTCAAACACACTCTGAAGTGACTGCCTTGATGTCACCTCATAGTAAAACAATGTTTTATCATCCATTTTCCCGATTTTGCAGTCCAAAAGCCCTGGGATTGCATTTGTCAGCAGCATACGGATCTGATACGACGCCGTGTCCGGCTCTTTTTCCTCCTGTAAAATAACATATGTATGATTCAAATCTCTTTTATAATCAATCTGCATTTCTCCGCTTCCGTCCTTACTTCTGGTTCCAGATCTGTTTTACTGCCCGTATCTTCCGGATCGTTTTCACCGGATTGTTTCTCCTGCTTTCACTCAAAACCGAATATTCCCACTCGTTCCGGCTCCAGATTGGCAGAATGTTTCCTTCTGCTTTTATCTGAATCTCTTTTTCTCTGCACACCGTCTGTACGGTCACCGGTTCAGCCGGAAGCGGTATCTGGGAAATCCACCATTCCATCCGGCTTTGGGCGGCTGCCTCTCCTTTTTCCACAGACAGGCGGCCTTCACTGGCGGCAAGCATTGTGCTTTCATATGCCGCAAATGTATACCAGCTCCGTGCGTGCACAAAAAATGTCAGCGACAGCAGAAGAAAAATCACCATCAGAACAAGCGGCACGACCAGAACTGCCTCTACCGTAATACTTGCTTTTCTCATTTTCACTTTCAAAGCATTCCGCACCTCCCCACAAATCCAAGCAGCAGAAACGGCACCAGCGGTATAGAATCCTGTTTCCGTATTTTCTTCCGCATCAGAAGGACTCCGCAGAGTACCGAACAGAGAATGAGTCCCAGCGTCAGAACGCCGAATGTCTGCCCAAATCCCAGCCAGATTCCAACCGTCAGAAGCAGAAGGCCGTCCCCGTATCCCACCTGTTCCCGTGATATATAACTGAGCGTCAGAAATCCCGCTCCCGGCAGCAGGGACAGCAGCCATTCCAGCCACGATGTCTGTTCCACCAGAATCTGCCATCCAATGCCTGCAAGGAATAAAACACCGGTCAGGACAAGGCTGATCTGCCGTTTCCTCACATCCATTCCGGCAAGAATCCCCAGATACAGCAATATAATTGCACTCTTTACTTCTTCCTGATACACAGCCGCGGCCTCCTTTCCGCAAACCCGAGTTTCTGTTTACCGTCCTTCTTTCCAGTCTCACCCGGAAAGAAGACACCTGCTCTGCTCATATCCGGCTTTCTTACGCCGCCTTTTTCGCGCATTTCGAGCACTGCGGCAGTCCATCCGTCTGTTCCAGTGCTACAAGTTTTACTTTACGTTTCAGCCCTTTGCAGGAAAGACTGTTATGATACCGGTTTCCGTATTTCGTATAGTAAACTTCTGCCCCCGCAGCGCCATTTCCCACGCACTGTTCGCATTCCTTATATTTTTCTCCATCCTGATTCCGTTTCCACGCAAGCGCACCCGGTGAGGAAACCTGGATCGAAAGATTAATATGACTGCACGACGAATCGGTATGATACACACTGCCGTTCTCAGTCACCCACACCATCTGTTTTGCTTCGCCCTCTTCTTCATCCGCCTCCTCTTCTGTCTTTCCGAAAGCTGAGGACGCGATAAAATAACCGGTAAAGGTG
>CAJMOT010000066.1 GCA_905214995.1 uncultured bacterium
GGGCGCGCGCGGAGCGGGGCGGGGGGGATTGCGCGGATATTTTTTCCTTCGGGGGCCGTCATTTGCCGAACTCCCGCGCTATTCTCGGGTTGACGACGGCGAGCGCAATGTCCGAGAGCAGGTTGAAAATTATTATGAACGCCGCGTACAGCATTACGCAGCCCATTATCATGGTGTAGTCGTTGTCGAGCGCGCTGGATATGAAAAACCGCCCGAGGCCCGGAATCTGGAAAATCGTCTCCACCACGAAGGAGCCGGTCATCAGCCCGGCGGCGGCGGGGCCGAGATACGCTATCGCGGGTGAGAGGGCGTTGCGCAGGACGTGCTTGAAAAGTATGCGCGCCTCTCCCGCACCCTTGGCGCGCGCGGCGCGCACGTAGGGCATCTTCATCTGCGCGCGCACGGAGTTGCCCGTGAGCCGCGCAATCCACGCCGCGTAAAACAGCGCGAGGGTCGCCGACGGCAGTACGGCGTCGGAGGGGGAATCCCAGCCCATGGAGTTGAACGCGCCCAGCTTCGTGGAGAACGCGAGTATGAGCAGCGGCCCAAGCACGAATGCGGGCAGGCATATCCCCAACAGCCCCGCGCCCGAGGCGAACGCGGCGATTTTCCCGCGCGCGGCCGCCGCGAGCCCGATGGCTATTCCGGCGGCGATTGCCAGCGTCAGCGCGTACGAGCCGAGCTCCAGAGACACCGCCGCCTTTTCGCGCAGTATTTCCGAGACTTTCCAGCCCTCGTACTTGTAGCTCGGCCCGAGTTCCCCGCGCGCGAGGTTTCCGAGAAATTTGAAGTACTGCGCGGCGAGGGGCTCGTCGAGTCCGTAGTATGCGTTGAGCGCCTCTATCGTCTCCTGCGACACGGGGCGCTCGCGGTCGAACGGCCCCCCAGGGACGAAGCGCACCATGAAAAACACCGCCGTGACTATCGCAAGAAACACGGGGACGGCCTCGCAGAGCCTCTTTAAAACGTATTTCGTCATTTTTCCGGAGGGGCGAATTTGACGCCGAGAAAGTTGTGGAAGTCGAGGGCGTTTGCCTCCCAGCCGAGCACGCGGGGGGAAATCAGGTAGACGCGCGAATAGAAGTATATCGGCATCATCGCGGCCTCGCCGAGCAGGCGCGCCTCCGCCTCGGCGAGCTTGGCGTTGCGCGCGTTTTTGTCGGGCGTTTCAGCCGCCTCTTCGAGGAGTTTGTCGTATTCGGCGTCGGAGAATCTGCCGTGGTTGAGGCCGCTCGACGACGCGAAAATGCCGAGGAAGCTCTCGGGCGCTGCGAAGTCGGCAACCCAGCTCGAGCGCGCGACGGCGAAGTCGCCGCTCCTGCGGGCCGCCAGATACGCCGGCCATGACAGGTTGTAGAGCTCGGCGTCGACGCCGAGGTTTTCGCGCCACATGTTGGCGACGGCCTCGGCGATGGGCTTGTGCTGTTCGGAGGTGTTGTAGGTTATGGAAATTTTCCCAAGCCCCCTGCCGCCCGGGTATCCGGCCTCGGAGAGCAGCCTGCGCGCCCGGGCGACGTCCTCGCGTATTTTCGACTTTTCCGGCAGCGAGTACCCGCCGCACCCCGGCGGGACGAAGGAGAGGGCGGGCGCCTGTCCGCCTTTGAGTATCCCGTCTATTATCGCGCGGCGGTCTATCGCCATGGCGAGCGCCTTTCTCACGAGCGGGTTGTCGAGCGGCGGGCGCGCGGAGTTGGCGAGGTAGTAGTAGACGCCGAGCCACGGGTGGGAGCGCAGGCATTGGGGAAAATTCTTCCGCGCGTACTCTATCCGCGCGGGCGAGACGGACTCGGTGATGTGCAGCCTTCCCGTGCGGAACGCGCGGTCTTCCGTGTTGATGTTCGATATGGGGAAGAAGTCCGCGCCGTTGAGAAACAGCCTTTCGGGAGCGCGGTAGTACGGGTTGCGCCGCAGGCTGACCCTGTCGTTTATGCTCCACGCGGCGAGCCTGAACGGGCCGTTGGAGACCATGTTGCCGGGGCGCGTCCACTCGGATTTGCGCGCGCTCTGCGCCCCGAACTTCTCGAGCGTTTTTCGGTGGAGGGGGAAAAACGCGCTGTGGCAGAGCATTGATAGGAAGTGCGGCGCCGGCCTTTCGAGCTCCACGACGAGCGTTCCTGCGCCCTCCGCGCGCGCCCCGAGCTTGGAAGCGTCCTTTTCTTCTCCGGAGCGGATTTTTTCGGCGTTTTTTATCGGGGCGAATAGCGAGGCGTACTCGCAGCCGATTTGCGGGAGCAGCGCGCGCCTCCACGCGAAGACGAAGTCGCCGGCCTCCACGCGGGAGCCGTCCGACCACTTCGCCCTTTCGTCGATATGGAACACGTATTTTTTCCCGCCGTCGAGAATTTCCCACGACCTCGCGGCGGCGGGCTCGGGCTCGAGCGTCTTTGGATTCGCGCTCACGAGCCCCTCAAAGAGCCCCGAGAGTATTTTAAACTCCCCGAAGCCCGTTGCGAGCGCGGGGTCGAGCGTCGCGGGGTCGGCGGCGTTGCCTATCAGCAGTATGCCTCTTTCGGCGGCGATGTCGGCGGGAGTTCTCGACGGCCCGCACGCGCAGAGCGCGAGGGCCGCCGCCGCGCAAAAAATATGTCTCGGGCGCGGGGGCATTTCAGAATTTGGGGACGGAGGCTATCAGCTCTTTCGTGTACGGGTGCCTGGGGCGCAGGCACACGTCCTCGGCGTCCCCCGTCTCGACTATTTTGCCGCGCGTCATCACCATGATTCTGTCGCACAGGTATTCGACCACGGCGATGTCGTGGGCGATGAATAGCATTGCGATGCCGAGCTTTGCGCGCAGGCCTTCGAGCAGGTTGACTATCTGCGCCTGCACCGAGACGTCGAGGGCGCTGACGGGCTCGTCGCATATTACGAATTCGGGCTCGACGGCAAGCGCCCGCGCTATCCCTATCCTCTGCCGCTGCCCGCCCGAAAATTCATGGGGGTATCTGGCCATGCAGTCGGGCGGCAGCCCGACCGTTTCGAGGAGCTGCGCGACGCGTTCCCTCCTCTCCGCGCGCCCCATTTTTTTAAAGTGTATTCCGAGCGGCTCCGAGATTATCTGCAAAACGCTCATGCGGGGGTTGAGCGAATTGAACGGGTCTTGGAAAATCATCTGGATCTTCTTTCGGTAGGGCATGAAGTCCGCGTCGGAAAGTCCGGATATTTTTTCGCCCCCGTAGAATATTTCGCCCTCCGAGAGGGGGGCGAGCCTTATTATAGCGCGCCCCGTTGTCGTCTTGCCGGAGCCGCTCTCTCCGACGAGCCCGACGATTTCCCCCCTGTTTATCTCAAAGCTCACGCCGTCTACGGCGTTGAAAGTCTTTTTCGCGCGCGAGAAAATTCCCCCGCCTATCCCGTAGGATACGCGCAGTCCGGACGCCTTCAAAAGCGGGGTTTTATCCGAGTTTTTCATAGTCTATCGGCATGAGCTTCCTCTCCCCTTTGCGCCCTATCCGCGGAATGCAGTTGATAAGGGCCCTTGTGTATGGGTGCTTCGGGTCGCGCAGCACCCGCGCGGATTCGCCCGTCTCGACGATCTCGCCCCTGAACATCACCATCACGCGCTCGCAGAGCTCCGATATTATCCCGAAATTGTGCGTGATGAGCAGCAGCGCCATATTGCGCCTTTTGCGCACGCGCGCGAGCAGGTCTATCACCTGCTTTTGGATCGTCACGTCGAGAGCGGTGGTGGGCTCGTCCGCGACGAGCAGCTTCGGGCGGCAGGCGAGCGCCATGGCTATCATCGCGCGCTGGAGCATTCCGCCGGACATCTCGTAGGGGTACGAGCGCGCGCGCAGCGCGGCGTCGCGTATCCCGACTTCCGCGAGGGAGTCCGCCGCCGCCTTTTCGGCGTCCGTCCCGCGCGGCGAGTGGAGCTTTACCGCTTCCGCGATCTGCGAGCCCACGGTAAATAGGGGGTTGAAGGAGGTGGAGGGCTCCTGGAAAATGTACGCGATTTCCCCCCCGCGGAATTTCCGCAGGGTTTTTTCGTCCATTGCCGCCACGTCGAGGCCGGAGCATTTTATTGAGCCGGAGACCGAGCACAGCGGGGGAGGGGGCAGGAGGCGCATGAGGCTCATGGCGGTCACGCTCTTGCCGGATCCGCTCTCGCCGACTATCGCCACGCTCTCGCCCTCGCGGATTTCAAAGCTTATCCCCTTTACGGCCTCGGTGCGCCCGCGCCGCGAGTCGAAGCGTATTTTCAGGTTTTCGACTTCGAGCAGGCTCATTTTCCACCTCCGCCCCCCGCGAGTTTGCGGCGCATGGAAAGCACGTTCTTGCCGCCCTCGCGCCTGTACGAAACTTCGTCCATGTATTTTTTTACGAGGAAAACCCCCAATCCGCCCACGGAACGCGAATCGGCGTCGGCGGAGAGGTCGGGCGAAGGCGCCTGCGTAAGCGGGTTGAACGCGCGGGCCGAGTCCGAGACTTCCGCGAAAATTTCGCCCCCGCGCGCCGAGAGGGAGATTTCGATTTTCTGTTTCGGGTCGAGCCCGCAGCCGTAGGACGCGCAGTTGGCGAACGCCTCCTCCAGGCACAGGTTCAGCGCGAACGCGGCCGCCGAATCCGCGCCGATTTCCGCGCAGAAGGCGTCGGCGTCAAGCGCGATTTGTTCGAGGGATTCGAGCGTTGCGGGATAGGCTTTGCGCATGTCACTTGAAAATTATTTCGCAGAGCGAGAAGTCGTCCTCAAAAGATTCCCGCCCCTGGGCGTCTTTGGAGAAGCGCATCATGCTCTCCACTTTCGAGAGCCCCGGCAGCGGCGGCGCGGGCAGCTCGGCGGCGAACTCGTCGAGCGACATCGTATGGCCGTCGGGCTTTTCGACTTCGTACACGCCGTCGCTGAAAACGTAGAGCTTTGAGCCCGGCGCGATTTGCACGGACGCCTTCTTGAAGGACATCGGGCTCATACCCCCTATTATAAAGCCGTTTGTGGTGAGGCGCCGGGAGGTTCCGTCGGCGGACACGAGAATCGCGGGCGGGTGCCCGCCGGAGGCGTAGGAGAGCTCGCGCGAAGATTTGTCGTAGACGCCGTACCATAGGGTGAAGAACATTCCGTTTTGCGAGTCCATGTCGAATGCGCTGTTGAGCGCGCACAGCACCTGGTCGGGCTCGCCGAAATCGACCCCCGACAGAGTCCGGGATCTCAGCGCGTTCATTGCCGACACCGACAGCAGGGCGGCGCCCACGCCATGCCCGCACACGTCGAGCAGGTAGACGGCGAAGCGGTTTTCGTCGAGCCACCCGTACCCGAAACAGTCTCCGCCCAGCTCCGTAGAGCTCTTGAAAACCCAGTCCGACGACAGGGCGGGACCGTCGATTTTTTCCGGCAGGAGGCTCGTGACGTAGTTTCCCGCCTCGTCGAGCTCCTTTTTGAGGGCGTTTTGGCTCTGTTGGAGGCGCGCCATGGCGTCGTTGAGCTCGCGGAGCGTCGTGTACGCCCTCGAATGGTAGCGCACGCGCGCGAGAACCTCGAGCTTGTCGGGGAATTTCACCATATAGTCGTTCGCCCCGTTCTCGAATGCGCGGTATTTTACGTCGGGATCCTCCTTGGAGGATAGCACGACGAGCGGAATGTCGCGCGTTTCGGGGCAGGCGCGGAAAAATTTGACGAGGGTAAGCCCGTCGACCTCGGGCATTACGAGGTCTTGGAGTATGACGGTGGGGCGGCATTTTTTTGCGGCGTCTATGGCGCCGGCGGGATCGGGGCAGTAAAAGAGCGATATGTCGGGCTGGCCGGCGAACATCCGCTTGACCGCTTCGGCGATGATTTTCTGGTCGTCGACGAGCAGCGCGCGCACTTTTTCCCCGCGGGCCGCCGAATATTCCGATGCCTGCAAATTGTTCGTCATCTTCAACGAATATAATTTTGCGCGGCGGGGCTGTGCAACAAATTTTTGGGGCAAAATCGCCCCGCCGCGCGAAACGGCCCGAACGCTTGCGCCCGGGCCGCAGAATTTTCCGCCTATTCGACCGTGACCGAATTTATCCTTTGGTCCTCCACGGGTTTGTCCATGCGCCCCGTGGGGGAATTTTCGATTTTTTCCACGGCGTCCATGCCCTCTGCGACTTCGCCGAAAATCGTGTGGCGCATGTGCAGCCACGGGGTCGGAACCGTCGTTATGAAGAACTGGCTGCCGTTGGTCCCGGGGCCGGCGTTTGCCATTGCGAGAATCCCGGGGCGGTCGAAGGCGACATTCGGGTCGCATTCGTCCTCAAAGGGCCGTCCCCATGCGGACTGCCCGCCGCAGCCGGTGCCCGTAGGGTCGCCGCCCTGTATCATGAAGCCCTTTATCACGCGGTGGAATGTCACGCCGTCGTAATACCCCTTTTCGGCGAGCTTCACAAAGTTCTCGCAGGCTTTGGGGGCTATTTTCGGGAAAAGCCTTATTTTGATGTCCCCGCGGTTGGTGTGCAGGATTACCGTTTCTTTTGTTTCGGGCATATTTGTTTTTTTGCTATTTCGCAGGTTGGAACATTGGGGCAGTTCGAGCACTCGACGATGATTTCTTCGGTGGACTTGCCCGGCGGAATGAAAGGCAGCACGTGTTCGTCGTGCTCCACGACGACTTCCAGCAGATAGGGCTTTTCGGATTTCAGCATTTTTTCGATTGCCGCGGGAAGGTCGGACTTTTTCCATACTCTCGCGCTCTCCCACGAATACCCCTCGGCGATTTTGCAATAGTCGGGATATATTGCGTCAAGGTTTTCGGGCCCGCCCATGTTCTCGGGGTCGAGCGACAAAACCGTGTTTCCGCGCGTGCCGCCGTAGAGCATGTCTTCCCACTGCATTACCATGCCGAGGAACTGGTTGTTGAGCAGCATGGTCTTTACGGGGACTTTTTCGGCGACGGCGGTCGCCATCTCCTGGATATTCATCTGGAATGAGCCGTCGCCCTCGATGTTCACGACGTTCGCCTTCGGTTTTGCGACTTTCACGCCGATTGCCGCAGGCAGCCCGAAGCCCATAGTCCCCGCGCCGAGAGAGCTTATGAACTGGCGCGGTTTGGAGAATATGAAGTTCTGCGGCGTCCACATTTGGTGTTGGCCGACTCCGGTGGTCACGAGAATTTCGCCTCTGGAAATTTTGTAGAGCTCGGCGATTGCGTCCTGGGAGGTGATGTTTTTGCGCTCCCTTCGCGCAAACGGGTAAGGGTGGAGTTTTTTCAGCTCTCCTATGCGGGCGATCCACTTGGAGAAGTCTGGCTTTTTTGCCTCGCTTTTGGCGGCGGCGAGCAGCTTTGAGAGCGCGCCGCCGACTTCGGCGCACACGCTGAAATCCACTTTGACGTTTTTGTTGTGCTCCGAGAGGTCGATGTCCAGATGTATGATTTTCGCGTCGGGCGCGAATTTCGACACCGCCCCCGTGATTCTGTCGTCGAAGCGCGTGCCGAGGGCTATGAGCAAATCCGACTCGAACACCGCCATGTTGCCCGCGTATGTGCCGTGCATTCCGAACCAGTAGAGGTTTTTGGGCTCCATCGGGTCGACGCAGCCGAGGCCCATGAGGGTCGTCGCCACGGGTATGTTGAGGATTTTTGAAAATTCGTCGAGCTTTTTGGAGGCGCCGGAGGATATTATACCGCCGCCGGCATATATTACGGGCCTTTTGGCGACCCTTATCATCGACATTATTTTGGCGATGTCGGCGTCGGACGCATCGGCGGGCGGGCGGATTCCGGGGAGGTCGGGCTCGGCTTCAAAATCGGGCGCGAACACCTTTTGCTGGACATCCTTGGGAATGTCTATCACAACGGGCCCGGGCCTTCCGCCTTTGGCTATTATAAAGGCTTCCTTTATTATTCTTGGAAGGTCTTCGGCGTTGAGTACTAAATAGCTGTGCTTGACTATCGGCAGGGTCATGCCGAAGACGTCGGTCTCCTGAAAGGCGCTCTTGCCGATGAGCGACTGGAACACTTGGCCGGTTATCGCCACCATCGGGACGCTGTCCATGAAGGCGTCGGAAATTGTGGTCAGCAGGTTCATAGCTCCCGGGCCGCTGGTGGCCATGCAGACGCCGACTTTGCCTGTCGAACGGGCGTACCCGTGCGCCATGAAGCCGCCGCCCTGTTCGTGCCTGGGGAGAATCACGCGGATTTTTTTTGAGCGGGTGAAGGCGTTGTGCAGGTCTATGGACGAGCCGCCGGGATAGGCAAAGACGGTGTCAACCCCCTCGTTTTCGAGGCACCGGACGACGGCGTCCGCGCCCTTCATCTGGGCGGGTTGAACGGATTTTTTCTGCGTCTTTGTCTTTATTTTCATATATGTAGTCTGTTTGTTTTTCTCGCGGGGGCCTCCCGCAGAGCGGGCAATAGCCCCCATTAAAACTACGGCACTTTATACTTGCCGCCTCTTTCTTCAATCATTTTTTTGCCCCGATTTTTTGAAAAACTTAAAAAAAAGCTGGAAAATGCGGCGGGTTTTTTATTTGATTTGCATATCAACAAGAAGAATATCCCAATCAAAACGTTCCGAAAGCTCCGCTTTTCGGGAGAGTTTTGCAATCCCCCTATTTTCATAAAATGACGTTTAAAACCCGACTTATAAAAACCGCGATGGCGCTGTGCGCGGCCTCCGTATTCGCCGCATCCGCCTATGCGCAGGACGCCGAAGTCAAGCAGCTCGGCACGACGGAATTGAAAGACCAGGCCATGGCGCTCGTCAACGACAAGAGGTATCTCGAGGCGCGCCCGTACATGACCGAGCTCATCACCCGCATTTCCGATTCCGACGACGCGAATTTGAAGAAGCAGCTCGAAGACCTCTACTTCTTCATGGCGTACAGCTATGTTCAGGAATATGACGCCACTAAGGACAACAAGCTACTTAAAAAGGCGTTGGAGTATTTCGACCGGGTGATAAAGGAGTTCCCGGGCGGGAAGATGGCAAATACCGCCATAGACGTTGAGGCCAACTGCTATGTCGCCCTCGGCGACCTCGTGAAGGCGGCCACCTGCCGCGAGCGCCTTTTGGTGCCCCCGTACTCAAACGGCCTCAGCAACGCCAAGAGGTATGAGATAGTCAAAAAGATAGCCGATACGCTCTTTTCGGCGAACAAGTGGAAAGAGGGCGAAAAGTGGTTTAAGCTCAAACTCGAGGGCGCGAGGGATCCGGAAGACAAGGTTTCCGCAGCTTCGGCTCTCATACAGGCGGCCACCAACCTCAAAAAGTTCGACGATCTCAAAAACTATCTGAAATACATGTCGATAGACACGGTTTCCCGCAGCGACTTGGGGCTCAACATGGCGCTCTTGCAGGCGGGCGACAAGCTCGTGGAACAGAAGCGGTACAGCGAGGCTTCCGCTCTCTATTCAATGGTGTTCAGCCGCGACAAAATCCTCAAAAACCTGACCTCCTACGTCGAAAAGACAAAAAAGCGCGTCGAGCTCTTGAAGCGCATAAATCCCACCAACCCGCAGATCACGGAGCTCGACAACAAGCTAAAATCCATAGAGTTCGCCATAGGCAAGATAACCGACGACGTAAACGACTACACCGCCGACCTGATGTTGCGCGCTTCGCGCAATTACATGCTCACAAACCGCGACTACGAGAGCTTCTGGTCGTATATGCAGCTGCTCGACCCCAAATTCAAAGAGCACCCCGCGCGCGAGGACTTTTTCTATGCGGCCATAATCGGCGCGTACAAAATCGGCAAGAACGAGGAGATGTACAAGCTCTGCCAAGAGTACCTAAAAGATTTCCCCGACGGTCAGTACTACAACGACGCCCAGCTGCGCATCGCCCAGTATTGGCTCGGCAAGAAAAACTATCCAGAATTTTTCTCGGTGGCCCGGAAATTTGTCGAGGAATATCCGGACGAATCGCCCTATTCCAACGACCTCGTCTTCCTGATGGGGCGCACGTGGCTCGAGACCGAGAAACCCAAGGAGCTCATCAAGACCTATTCCAAATATGTCGAGGACTTTGAAGATTCCAGCATATCCGACGGGCTCCTCTATTGGCTCGGAATGGGCTATATGGCCGACGGCGATTTCAAGAACGCCGGCAAGACTTTCGGACAGATCACCGAGAACTATCCCGTCAGCCCCTATGCGGAAGACGCCGGATACAGGCAGGGCGTGGCTCTCTTCGGCATAGGCGAATTCCCCAAAGCCCGCGACGCTCTCGAAGGCTTCATTAAATCCTACCCCAATAGCTCCCTGCGCGGCGAGGTGGAATTTTTCCTCGGCGACATATACGCAAACTCGATGGCGGTGAAAGAGGCCATCGGGCACTACATGAGCGTGGAGAAGTTCACCAAAAACCAGAGCATCATCGACAACGCCTACACGCAGGCCGCCAAGCTTCTGATGGCGGACTCGCAGTACGAGGAGGTCGTTAAGCTCATGGACAAATACCTTTCCGAATTTGGCAAGGAGGGCATTCCCTCGACGATAAATTCCCAGAAGGCTCTCGCGCTCGAAAAGCTCGGCCTGCCCGCGGACGCTCTCGAAATCTACCGCGCCGCCATCGACAAATACGGCGACAACCCCCGCGATGACGGCGTGGACAAGATGATTCTCGACTACGACCGCCTGCACAGGGAAAACTTCGACATGCTCAACGCCACCGTCGCGTTCATAGAAAAGCTCATGAGCGACAGGGAGCTCTTGTATAATATGGTCGAAGTTCCCGCCGAGAGGTACAGGTATTTCGTGGCAAACCCCAAAATCGACAAGCGCATATACGACAAATTCAAGCGCGACGCGTCTTTCGGCCCGAATCTCTACAACGACAAGTCCAACATAAAGGCATTGCTCGAAAGGTACAAGGGGCAGCTTGCAAAGTATCCGCAAAAGGCCGAGGACTTTTTCTCCGACCTTCTGAAAAAGGCCGAGTCCGCAAAGAGAAAGACTCTCGCGCACAGGCTTATGATGGGGTTGGATTTCGTCGGCAAGCCCGTCCAGGTGGCGAGCATGTTTGATGAAAACGACATCAAAAACGCCTCGGTGAGGACTCTCGCATGGATGGGAAGGGAGAACGAAAAATTCGGCCCCGACCAGGCGCGCAAGGCTTTTGCGGAGGCCGTCGCGCGCGACGAGTACGAATACCTCATCGACGTGCTTTTCGCGTCCGCCGCCCTCGAAACCCGCCAGACGAACTGGGACAAGGTGCTTGCGCTCTACGAGCAGATTGAAACGGACTTCCCGTCGGATCCGCGCGCGGCTGAGGCCGCCCTCAAAAAGGCGGATACTTTCATGGCTCTCGGCAAGCGCAAGGAGGCCGAGGCAAAGTACGAGGAAATCCTCAAATCCCCGAGCTGGAGGGGCGATTCCTACGCGGAGGCGCTTTTCAAGCTGGGCAATATCGCCCGCGACGCCAACGACGCAAACAAGGCGATAATGTACTACGAGCGCTGCTTCCTCGGCTACGCCAACTGCCTGAATTGGACGGGCAAGGCCGTCATACAGGCGGCAAAGGTGCTCGCGGCCTCCGGCAAGAGCGACGAGGGCAGGGCGATTTGCAAAGAGTTTGTGGATAACGAAGGCAACAAGAAGTCCCCAGATTACGAGGAAGTAAAACAGCTCGAGCTCACCATATAACCCATCTCCCTCAATGATTGACATGAAACATTTTAAAATCAGCGCAATTGTCGTATCGGCCGCGTTTGCGGCGTCGTTTGCCGCGGCGCAGCAGGCGGCTCCGGCTCCCGCGGCGGCT
>CAJMOT010000067.1 GCA_905214995.1 uncultured bacterium
GGGGGGGTAATGTGTTCTTGGAATAGGAGTTATATTGCATATGAAAAATCTGTTGTCACTCGCGGCTGTTGCCGCCGTCCTCGCGCCGTTTGCGCATTTGTCTGCGCAGACGTTTACCCTTACGCAGTACGATAAATTCGCCAATTGGACTTCGCCCGACATTTGGAGCATAGAGGGCGAAACCTCCCAAACGTATCCGTTGGAAAGCGGCGATGTCGTCATGCACAACGACAGCCAAACTTTCGGCCAGGTCATCACGGTTAACGCTTCCGTCAACATAGATTCGCTCGATATCGCCCTTAGGGGAGGCGGCGTCAACCATTTCAAATTGTTGGTTTCCTCCGGAAGAACCATGCAGATTTCCGAAGATTCCGCAATAAACGCCTCTTATGCTTGGTATCAATTTATGCTCGGGGGAACCGGATCAATAAATTTCCGAAAGAATTTGACTCTGAAAAACGACATATCGGATCTCGGATCTTCGCAGGCGTCGTTAATTTCATTGGGGGAATCCAACACCGACCCGCTCTCTTTGCTGAGAATAGGCGGCGATTTGAATATAGAGAAAAACGCTTCGGGCGATATGCGCGTATATATGAACGCCAACAACATCACTATTGGCGGAAGCATAAATATCGCGCAGGGAGCGCAGCTGCATCTCGCGCGCTGCGTCACGGGGGTTGAATCGGTTTACAGCATTGGCGGAATCAACGGCGGCGGGCATCTCTTTTTGGGCTTTAATTCCAATACATATTGGAACCAAAAATCCGTCGCCAATATAACTATCACAAACGGTGGGTCTTGGAGCGGAACGTTCAGAAAAGAGACGACCAACGCGGAGAGCCGTTTGAACGTGACGATGAGCGGCAGCGGGACGCAGGATTTCAGGGTTTCCTCCGCAACCTTTGTCGAAGGCGCCGCGAATTCCAACGTAATAGACACTCTCACCGTCAACAGCGGCGTTTTCAACTACGGCGCGGGCGACTTCGTTTCGGGCAGCCTGATTCTCAACGGCGGAAAGTTCGGCGCGGCGTCTTTGATGGATTCCGGCACCTCCGCGGACGTGGGCGTCGCGCGCTTTGAGAACGGCATATGGAACGGGGGCGCGATAATTTTGGACGTGTCGACCGTAGACGCCACTTTTGACAAAATCGCGTTTTCGGGTCTCTTTGAAAAGGGCGAGGGGGATATATCCTTGGAATTTCGGTTCGACGCCGAGGGCATGGCGGAGCTCATAGAGATGGGATTTTCCACTTTCGAGGACATGATAGTCTACGCCCCGGGGAGCTCCATAGAGGGCGCCGTTTTGAACGGAGTTTCCAACGGGTTCGCATGGGAGGCGGTCTTTGGCGCAACCGGCATGGACGTGACGTTTTCCGCCGTTCCCGAGCCCGCCGCCATTGCGGTTTTGTTCGGAGTTTCCGCGCTTCTTTTCGCCGCGTTCCGCAGGGGGAGGAAGTGAAGATGGGGAATGCGATTCCTATTTTCTCCGGCATCGGCTCCGCTTAGTTCGCGTTCGTCCGGTCTCGGTTCATATTCCGCCTGAAATGCGGGAAAAGGCGCGCTTCTTTCGGGAGCGCGCCTTTTTATGCTTCTTTGGGCAATGCGGGTTAAGCCTCGGCAAAAAGGCGAGCTGAAGCCCCCGCGCAGGCGAATTGTTTCTTATGTTTTACCGCCGCCTGCGGCGGATTGCGCGTAACGGTAAGTTCCCGAATTACTCCGCAGAGGAGACTTTACAGTATAAGCGACAAAAACTCGGCGTTCGATTTCGTCTGCCCCATGCGCTCTATGAGCGTCTCCGCGGCGTCTTCGACTTTCGAGCCCGCCATCGCGCGCCGCAGGAAAGAGGCGGCTTCAAGCTCTTTTGCCGAAAGCAGCAGCTCCTCGCGGCGCGTGCCGGAGGCAGCGAGGTTTATCGCGGGCCATATTCTGAGCTCCGCCACTTTGCGGTCGAGAACCATCTCCATGTTGCCGGTGCCCTTGAACTCCTGGAAAATCAGGTCGTCCATGCGCGAGCCCGTTTCCACGAGAGCCGTGGCCACGATCGTGAGGCTGCCGGCCTCCTCGGTGTTGCGGGCGGCGGAAAAGATCTGGCGCGGCCTTTCGAGCGCGCGTATGTCGAGCCCGCCCGTCATGGTCCTGCCCCCGTTTGCCTTGGCGGAGTTGTGCGCCCTCGATAGGCGCGTAATGGAATCCATCAGCAGCACTACGTCCCGGCCGACTTCCGCGAGGCGCTTAGCGCGCTCGAGCGCGAGGTCCGCAATCCTGATATGCGTTTCGATGTTTTCGTCGTTGGAGGACGCGAAAATTTCCGCCTGCGGAAGGTCCATTCTGAAGTCCGTCACCTCTTCCGGCCTCTCGTCGACGAGAAGTATCATGAGGTGGCACTCCGGGTGGTTGGCTATCACCCCGTAAGCGATGTCTTTCAGGAGCGTCGTCTTTCCGGTGCGGGGCGGGGCGACTATCAGGCCGCGCGTCCCCTTTCCTATCGGGCAGAAAATGTCCATTATGCGCGAGCTCATCCGCTCCTCCTTAGTCTCGAGGCGCAGTTTTTCCTCGGGCGCTATTGTCGTGAGATTCTGGAATTGCTGGATTTTCCTGCGCTCGGGGCAAGGCAGCCCGTCGATGGTCTCGATGAAGCGCACTTTGGGGTTTGGGTGCCCCGCGGCGCGGTGCGCCTTTGCCTTTATGAACTGCCCCTTCTTGACGTTGAAACGCTGTACGAGCTCCTTTGGCACGTACGGGTCGGTATTGCGCATTTTTCCCGAGCGCGCCGGGTCGAGCAGAACGCCGTTGTTGTTCGTAGTCGGGGCGAAAATGCCCGAGACTTCCATTATTTCAAGGTCTTTGTTTTCCATTTTGTGGGCGCTGTGGCGCGTCGTGTTATATGTGCGGTTTGCGGGCAAAGCGCAATAGTCCGAAAGAAAATCCCTCCTGCGGGTTGCGGCGGCGGAGAAACCGTCCCGCCCCAATGCCGCCGAGTCCGCATCAAAATATGCGATTTAACAAATCGCGGCCGCGGCGTTTCGTTTTTTACGTCCGACATATTGACTCCAAACGGCGCGCGATGGCAATCTTTTTTTTGGGCGTAGGCCGGCATTTTCCGCTCCGGGCGGGAAACGCCTATTCGGAAACCGATTGCAGGGAGAGCTTTCTGACTTTCGAGAGCCTGGCGAAGTCCACGACCTTCATCACGTTTTGCAGCGACGAATCCCTGTCGCCGAGCACGATAAGCTCGGGCGTTTCCGAGGCGGCTATTTCGCGTATTTTTGATTCGAGCGCGGATTCGGAGATTTCGTCGGCATTCCAGTAAAACTTGCCGTCTTTCGAGACCGACACGGTGGCGGGCTTGTTTTTGGAGAGGCTTTCAGAGGACTTCATCGACGGCGGCGTAATGTCCACCGCGTAGATTTCCTTGAATTGCATTGTGAGCAAAAAGAAGAAAATCAGGCTCGTGAGCACGTCCACGAGCGGCACTATGTTTATCTCCGCCCGCCTGCGGCTGCTTCTGCGCAGGATATTCATCTTGCAGACTCTCTCTTTATGTCGATGAGGCGCTCAACGCAGATGTTTATGCGCGCGCAGAGCTTGTCTATGCGCCTGTTCAGGTACGAGTTCCCGACGATGGCGGGGATCGCTATGCAAAGCCCGAGAATCGTCGTGGAGAGCGCGAGCGCGACCCCGCGCGATATGGATTCCGGAGTGGGCGTCGACTCTCCGGTTGCGAAGACCGTCACGAGCCCCGCCACGGTTCCGAGCAGCCCGAGCAGCGGCGCGGCGGACACCACGATGTCCAGAGCGAACATTCCGCGCTCGAGCCGCGTTATCTCGAGCTGCGCGAAGGCCTTCAACGCCTCGGGGTCGGGGTTGGAGTTGCGGTTGAAAAACAGAATCCTGCCGACTGTCGTCGACAGGTCGCCCTCGTGCTCGGAGATCTTGCCCGAAAGCAGGGCGCTTGCTATCTGCCGCGGCACCACTTTCGATTCGCGCAACGCCACGAGCCGTTCGACTATTATATATAACGCCACGAACGAGCATAGCAAGAGCGGATACAAAAATATTCCCGCGCCTTCGAGGACGAATTTCATGCGCTATTTGAAGTACGGGAGTTTCGAGGCGGTCTCGGCGATTTCGGCCTCGGCGTCGATGAGGCCGGCGATCGGATCCCACGTTCCGGAGACGAGGGAGGCTCGCGCGTTCTCCGGCATGGAGCACTTGCAGGAAAAATCCCCGCACGAGACCGCCATGTCGCCGAGGTTTACCTCGACGGGGGCTTCCGGGTCGGCGTCTATGAGCTCGCCGATTTTCGCGATGTCGCCCGCGGACGCGCACACGCACGGGATTCCGATGGTCGTGGCGTTGCCGAAAAATATCTCCGCGAAGCTCTGGGCGACGATCGCCCTGAACCCGTAGTGCCAGAGCGACTGCGGCGCGTGTTCGCGCGAGGAGCCGCAGCCGAAATTTTCGCCCGAGAGCAGGATTTTGGCGTTTTGCCTGCGCGGATCCGTCAGCGGGTGCTTTTTGTCGGTTCCGTCGGGGTTCTTGCGCTCGTCGTAGAAAGCGTATTTGCCGAGCCCCTCGAAAGTCACGCAGACCATGAAGCGCGCCGGAATGATCCTGTCGGTGTCGATGTCGTTGCCGGGTACGAATACGGCTTTGCCCTTTACTTTTTCGATTTTTTCGAGTGCCATTGTCGCCTGAAAATTAGAATGATTTTTTTTCGCACTACAACCCAAAAAAGATGTCCAATAAAAAAACGGATTCTTTTGAAAAATAAATTATGGAAATTTTTTTTAGATTCCGTATGAATTGAGCCGATAAATTTTACAAAAACCGAAAAGCATATGAAAAAGACAATAGCAATAATCGCTCTGGGCGCGGCCCTTTGCGGGTGCCAATCCGCTCCGGAGGCCTCTCCCGAGCAGCTTTCCATACAGGCCGTATACTCGGTGGACTCGCGCGTGACGACTAATTCCAAGTCGCCCGCGGAGGTCGTGGACAAGCTCCAGTCGATCCGCCTCAACGGGTGTCCCGCCGAATTCGTCGACGCCTACCGCGACTACATCAAGGGTTGGGAGTCTCTCGTGGCGGTGGCCAAGAAGATGTACGCGCAGAACATGCAGAAGGCCTCCTCGGACATCGCGACTTTCGTATCCGACTACCAGTCCAAGCCCATCGAAGCTACGGTAAACCTCAAGAAGCAGTGGCCTGCGTTCTCCTCCGACATCGACGCCGCCACCGCCAAGCTCGCCAAAAGCTTCGCCGCGATGACCGCCGTCGGCGCCAAGTACAATGCCGTCTACCAAAAGGATTCGTCGCTGTTCTGATCGGCGGCATTCGCTTGAAAAAATCTTCGTTCCCTCGCGGGGGCGGGGATTTTTTTTGGACTTTTCCCGATTTTTGGCGTCAAAGGCGTTGTGAGGAAATCCGGCATGGACGACGGCGGCAAATCCGCGTACGAGTGGAAGAACGTTTCGGTGTTCGTGCCGAAAAATCCGCTCGCGCTGCTTTCTATATTCAAGTCTTTAAGGCACCGGAATTTCGCCATATACTTTGCGGGGATGCTATTCTCGCTGGTGGGCGCGTGGATTCAGCAGGTGGCGATGGGATGGCTCGTCTACAACCTGACCAATTCGGTGTTTATCCTCTCGCTCTCCGTCTTTCTGGGGCAGATTCCCGCGCTGTTTTTTACGCCGTTCGCGGGGGTCGTAGCCGACAGGTTCGACAGGCGAAAAATACTTATCGCCACCCAAGTCTGCATGATGTGCCTGAGCTTTGCGCTCGCCTTTGTCGCCCTCTCGGGCGAGGTAAACATAAACGCCATACTCGCCCTCTGCTTCGTCTCCGGAATAGTGTTCAGCTTCGACGCGCCCGCGCGGCAGTCTCTCTACTCAAAACTCGTCCCGCCCTCCGACCTCAGCAACGCAATCGCTTTGAATTCCACCGCCATAAACGGGACCCGCTTCATCGGCCCCGCAATAGGAGGGGCGCTCATAGCCTCGGTCGGCGAGGGAATCTGCTTTCTCATAAACGCCTTTTGCTATCTCGCGATTCTCTTCTCCCTCTACATGATAAAAATCTCGCCTTCGCGCGGCTCCGCGGGATTGGGGGCGATGCGCGATATCGCGGAGGGCTTCGCGTACATTCGCGACATGCGCCCGATAAGGCTTGTCATAACAATCCTTATGGTTTTCAGCTTCTTCGGGCTGCCGTTTGCAATGCTTATGCCGGCCTTCGCCAAGGGCGAGCTCGGCGGCGGAAGCCAGACTCTCGGCAACCTCATGAGCTGCGTCGGCTGCGGGGCGCTCGCTGCCGCCCTGTATCTGGCCGCCCGCAAGAGCGTCCTCGGGCTCGGGCGCGTAATTGTCCTTTCCGGAATGCTCTTCGGCTCCTCCCTCGTCGCGATTTCCCTCGTCCGCAGCCCCGCGTGCGCCTACTTGATATGCGTTCCCATAGGCTTCGGCATGGTCGCCGTCGCCGCGTCTTGCAACACAATGCTGCAATCCCTCGTGGACGACTCCAAGCGCGGGCGCGTAATGAGCGTATTTACAATGTCATTCTTCGGCGTTCCCCCGATCGGCAGCATATTGCAGGGTTGGATTTCCTCCTTCGCCGGCCTGCCCGCCGTCACCGCGTGCTGCGGGCTCGTCTGCATTTTCGCCTTCGCGGTCTTCGAGTTCCGCCGCAAGAAAATCAGCTCCCAAGCCAGAAAAATCTACGCCCAAAAAGGCTTGATAATGCCTGAAATGGCAAGGGCATTGCAGCAATCCGCCCGCTGATTTTCCGCGCCGTTTTGGAATTGGGCGAATGCCTATGCGGGCGGTTTGCGGCTGCGGGGCGGCATTTGATAATCCCGCTCCCGCGTTTTGGAAGCTCCCGCCGCCCTTAGCAATCGGCTGCGCCCGAACGCGGATTTAAATCCCCGTCAGAGGGAAAATATTGGAATATTCGGCATTGCGGGGCGGGGTTAGGCCATGGCGCGGACGAAGAAGTCGCGCATTACCGTTTCGTCGGTCGCGTCGGGCGACAGGAGCTCCTCAAAGGCCCTTGCGATTTGCATTTGGCAGTCCATGAGTTTTTTCAGAGTAGTCCCTGCCGCTATCGGGGCGAGTTTTGCGCCCGCGTACCACGCATTTTGCGAGAATACGTTGTAGGGCGTCTTTTCTTCGCAGTTCTTGAAAATTTCGGAGTATTTTGCGCCCGCCGCCTCTATCGCGCCCCTCGGCTGCTGGCCCTGCAATTTCGGAATTTCGCCGGCATCCATCAGCGCCCTGAGCTGTATGAGCATTGAATTCTGCTTTTGTATCGCCGATATTATCGGGCGCGCCGACGCCTTTTTGTTCGCGAAAAAGTATCTTTTCAAAACCGCGAGCGCGGCGTCGAGGTCGCCGGAATAGAAGGCGTTAGTTATGTCGAAGAAGTCGCTTTCGCCGAAAATCGGAACCATGTCGGCGACGTCGCGCTGCGAGATCGTTCCGCTGAAATTCGCGTAGGCCGCGAGCTTTTTCGCCTCCTGCGCGCACATTCTCGGATTGCCCGCCACTATGGAGGCGAGCGTCTCGGCGGCGCCGGGCTCAAAGCGCACCCCGAGGTTTCGGGCCTCGGCCTCTATAACGTCAACGCACGCCGATACCGGATCTTTCGACTGGTAGTCTTCGGCGCCGCCCAGAGCCGCAAATTCCCTGAAAATTTTGGAGCGCCTGTCGACGGGCGAGGCGCTTATGACGACCGCCGCGGAGTCGGCGGAGAGCGTTTTCAAGTATTCGGCGAGCTTGCCGAGAGCTGAGGCGACTCCCCCGTTTTTGAGGATTTTGGAGTCTCCGAAAAAGTTTGCGTTGCGCAGCCAGACAAATTTTCTGCCCCCGAATAGCGGCGGGGTCGCCGCCGCCTGGAGCGTTTGCAAAACGGCTTCCTCGGCGTCTTCGGCCTTTTGGGAAGAGCCGTCTATAACTTCCTTGGACATTTCGTCGAGCGCGTCTTTCGACAGTTCCTCGAAGATTTCGCGCGCGCGGTTGGCGGCGATGAAGTCGTCGTCGGAGGTTATGAAATATGCCGCTTTGGATTCCATCGCATTCAAGTTCCTTTCGGCGGCGGGTTTTGTCAACATTAACTTTGGCGTTGAAATTTTTTAAAGGCGTTCTTAAAACAAACATTTTACAATAAATTCCAATTTCAGCCAAAGGGGGAGCAAGCATGAAAAATTTTTTCGCAATTGCCGCGGTTTTCGGGGCGTGCTCGGCGGCGTTCGCCGGCGGTTCCGGCGCGTCGCCTTCCGCAGTCGCGGACAACGCCTATGACGTTCGCATTTGGGATTCCTATCCGATAAGGGAAACGCCCGACATCTGGAAGAATGTACCGCCGATCCTCAAAGAGGCGAGCTGGATTTGGCCGTTCCCGTCCAACTATGTCGACGTGACGAATTCCTACGCGCTCTTTCGCGAGACTTTCGAGCTATCGGAGGTTCCGCAGCGGGCTGTGATGCACATCACAGCCGACCAAAACTACCGCCTATACGTCAACGGAAAATACGTCTGCAAGGGGCCCGCGCGCGGCTTCCAGAAGTCGTGGCCGTACGACGAAATCGACATAGCCCCATTCCTTAAAAAGGGCAAAAACGCGATAGCCGTGCGCGCCTACAACGCCGGCAGGAACACTTTCAGCTATCTTAGCTCCGGCTTTGCGGGAGTCCTCTACGGCGCGGATTTGGGAGGCGGCAAAAAGATAGTTTCGCGCAAGGCTACCAAGTGCCTGCGCCAGAATTCCTGCGACAGGGATACCGCGCCCTACTCCATGCAGCTGAACAACCAGGAGCACATCGACATGCGCGCCGATCCCGCCGGCTGGACGCTTCCGGATTTCGACGATTCCGCGTGGGTCAACGCCGAGACCGCCCGCAGATGGAACCAGATGCCTTTTTACGCCTATGAGCCGCGCTTCACGCCGCTCGGGGAGTCGCGCATGATTCCCTTTAAGCTGATAGGGGAGGGCTCAGGCAAGTCCGCGTCCGACGCCGAGCGCTGCCGCAACATAAACGGGCTCCTCGCGCGCGAGGATACCGCCCACCGCGCGGCGTCGTCGGATTCGGAGGTCCTGAAAGTTCCGCCGTCGCCGAAGGGCGGATTTCGCAGCTACCTTTTCGATTTCGGCAAAGTCGTGGTAGGCGTGCCGATTCTCGAAGTGCGCGGCGCAAAGGGCGGGGAGATAATAGACATGTGCCTTGTCGAGCGCGTTTCGGACAAGCTCGAGCCCGTCAATGCCTATCTGACCCATTCGGCGCCCGCGATGTCCAACCGCATGATCGCCCGCGCGGGCGACAACCGCCACGAGTTCTACCACGCATTGGGCGCGCGCTACATGATGCTGCGCGTGCGCGCCAACCCCAATTCGGAACTCGAAATAAGGCCTTCGTTCCGCTGGGAGGCGTATCCGCTCGGACATGACGGCGCGTTTGAGACCTCCAATCCGCTCGCGAACAAAATCTGGAAGGCGTGCGAGCAGACCCAGCGCGTGTGCTCGCTCGACGCCTATGTGGACACTCCGCACCGCGAGCAGGCTCAGTGGTGGGGCGACGCGCGCGTTCAGGCGTGGAACACCTTTATGCTCTGCGACGACCCGCGGCTCTTGTGGCGCGGCATACGGCAGATAGCCATGCAGACCGCCCCCAACGGCCTGACCTACGGGCACGCCCCGACGATGGCGCACCACTGCATTCTGCCGGACTATTCCATTATATGGATATTGACTCTCTACGACTACTATTGGCAGACGGGCGACGCCTCGATTTTCGACAAGTATGAAAAGACCATAGACGGGATACTCTCGTATTTCGACGGCGCGACGAACCCCGCCACCGGCCTCGTCTCCTATGACCCGCGCTTTTGGCTGTTCCTCGACTGGACCAATATCCAGCGAGAGGGCGATCCCGCCGTGCTCAACCTTTGGCTGCTGTACGCGCTCGACGCCGTATCCCGCACGTGCGCCGAAACCGGCCGCGCGGAGATGGCTGCTAAGTATTCCGCGCGCGCCGCAAAGCTCAGGGCGGCGATAGAAAAGAACCTCGTCGATTCCGACGGGCTCGTGCGGGACGGCATTCTTCCGGACGGCAAGCCCAATCCATTGAAGGGAATCCAGTCGCAGGTTCTCGGGCGCATGGCAAATCTGAAAGGCTTCGATTTTGAAAAGGCGAAGTCGAAAATCCTCCTGCCGTTTTTGCGCGGCGAGCTCAAGACGCACGCCGACCCGTCGAGCTATTGGCACGTGTACCTGTACGACCTCATGGCGGACGAGGGGCACGGCGCGGAGGTCTACGCCGACATCCTCAAAAAGTGGCGCGAAATGGCGGATTACGGCACGGCTTTCGAGGGATTCGGATTCCGCCACTCCGGGATCTCGTCGTCGCACGCGTGGAGCGCGCACCCGCTCTTCTTGATGCCGCGCATACTCGGCGGAATCAGGCAGACCGCGCCCGCGTGGAGGGAGGTCTCCTTCAACCCGCTATTCATAGAGGACAGCGGCCGCATTGTCTGGCCGACGCCGCGGGGGAAAATCAAGCTCGAGTGGAAGAAGCTCCCGGACGGTTCGTTCGAGAAAAAGCTCGAGATCCCCGACGGGATAAAACTCGCCGAGTAGCGGAAGATAAGATTTCCGGCGCGGTTCGGCGTTGTCCGTTCCGCGCCTCTTTTTTCGCCGCTATCGGGAACAAAACGCCGCCGGTTTGTTCGATTTTAATTGATATTTTCCCGCGCATCGTTAAATTCGGTTTCAGCGGGGCGGATAATGCGCCTCGCAAACGAAATCAAAAACAAGGAGCGAAAATGAAACAGTACCTATACCTATCCCTTGTGCCCGAGGCCCTCATCGCCTCGAACCTGTCCCCCGAAGAATTCGGCAACTATTATGCGACCGGCGCGTTCCGCCGCAACTGCGATCCCGCGATTTTCTTCGAGCTCGACCCGAATTTCAAATCCGACTACCTGCCCATGGACAAGCTTGCCGAACTCTGCGCGCCCCACGCCGACGGCAGCGCGCACAAATCGGTGAACCTGTCCGTGTACCGCGTGCTGGAGCACGTCCCTATGGCGGCGTTCAAAAATCTGTACCTCGTCACGAGCGACGGCAAGACGCTCGAACTTTCCCAGCGGCCTTTCGAGCCCGACCCGGCGCGCAAGATATACCTCTATCAGGACTTGGCGCCGTGCCGCCCGCGGGTGGCGAGCATACTAAACCCCGCCGAATACGCCAAGCGGCTGACTTCCTCCGAGCGGCTCGTCCACTTTGAAAAAATCGCATTTTTCGACATGAAGCTCGGAGACCTCGAGCGCGACCCCGTAAACGGCGATCTCGGCGACCTCCCGTACACCAACCGCCACCACTTGCGCGACTGTCTCGACGCAGTGCGCACAAAGGGCGGCAAGAACAATAAAATCGTGGCGCGTTCGATGGGCGAAATCCTCTACCGCACGGTCGGCAGCGGCTTCTACGTCGGCGCGGGCGGCGAGATGCTCTTCTACCCGATGCCCTCGAAAGACGAGCTTGAGACGGACCACTTCCAGTGGTTTAAATCAGCCCAATTCACCTGAGATTTCGGATATGGCGGCCGCGTCCCGCCGCCTTGCCATTGGAGCGGCCGGCGGC